>SKZS01000107.1 GCA_007127255.1 Syntrophomonadaceae bacterium
CTTTACATGATCATAGATGTGCATACTCATTTGGGCGATATCCTCTATCCCGGCGGGGGTGAGCAGATTTGTGAAAAAGGAGCCAGGAAGAAAATCTTATTTGACCCGATTTTAATATCTGAAGCTGTGCTATTTAAAACTAACTCGTATATGGAATGGTTGATGGACCATGTATTAGAAGATCAAATCACCAAAGCCTGCCGGGCCAGGAACAAAACGGCCACCCTGGAAAACATGAGATGCTCCATGGATGAAGAAGGGGTAGTTAAAAATGTCTGCCTGCCCATAGCTCCGAATCTTCTATTTGAAGATTTACAGAAAGCTGCTGAAGTTGATGCGGGGATAATTCCCTTTACCACTGTTGATTTTACAAGAGACTACGATCTGGAAGCAACCTTAAGCAGAGATGTGGGAAAAGGGGCAAAAGGTTTAAAGCTGCACCCGATCATTCAGAAAGAGCCCTTAACAAGCAAGAAAACATTTGAAGCGGTTGAGGCATTTGCCCGCTTCAACCTGCCGGTTCTCTTCCACTGCGGTATTCAATCTTACTATACAGGCAAGGAAAAGTTTACGGTGCAAGACCCTTCTTACGGAGAACTTCATTATGCCAGGGAACTTGTCGCAGCGTTCCCCAATGTTTCCTTTATAGCGGGCCATTCCGGGATGTTCCAGTGCGAGGATACTATGAAACTTTTGGGCTCATTTAAGAATGTCTATGTAGACACCTCTTTTCAGTCTCCCGAAAGGGTAAAAAAACTGATCAGTGTATTTGGACCAGAAAAGGTAATGTACGGTTCAGACTGGCCCTGGGGAAGCAGAGCTGCAGTCATAAAAGCAACCAAAAAGGCCTGTAATGGTGACAAAAGTTTAGAGAAGCTAATCTTCTTTGAAAATGCACAGCAGCTGCTGAAGCTTGGAGCTTAACTGTTTTACAATGCCCGTTCTTAAGCACTGCCTATCTTTTATAGATAGGCACTTGCTTTTTTGCTCGGAATATTGCTCATACACTATTTATCTGTGCGTCAAGTCAACCCGGCCCCGCTTTTAAGCAGCTTCAAATGCCTTTCTTGAGCAGGCTGGTCAGTTATAGATGAATTAAATTAAGTAGACGGCAATTATACCAATCAAGCCGGCAAAGGTAACATAGTAAGCGAGTGGCAGCAGGACCCGCCTGATCAGTAATCCTTCCACCCCAAGTAGCCCTACAGTGGCACAGGCAGCTACAACGTTGTGTACACAGATCATATTGCCGGCTGCACCGCCTACAGCCTGCAGGGCAACGATAAAAGCACCGGAAAGGCCGATTTCAGATGCCACCTGGTGCTGGAAAAATGAAAACATCATGTTGCTGATTGTATTACTGCCGGCAATAAAGGCACCGAGAGCACCGATTAATGGTGAAAAAAAAGGCCAGGCCCCCTGAACCAGGTCGGCAGTGCCCCGGGCCAGGACCATGGGCATGCTCTCAAAACCGGAAAGGTTTAGATTGGAATTGATAAAAATCCGCACCATGGGCACTGCAAAGCCCAGGGCAAAAGATGCCCCGGTTACAGTTGAAACAGATTTACTTACTGCCCACCTGAAAGCAGAAGGTTTAATCCCCTGGATAAAATAAGCAAAGATTACGGCAAGTATAAACATGGTTCCCGGCAGGTACAGTGGTTGAACCGAAGTGGTTATCGGTGTGCCCAGTATTTCTTTAAAATTTACAGTTAGAAGCGGCCCGGTAAGCAGCTCTTTTAAAGGGGTCCAGATCCTGGTCAGGAGCAGCAGAAACGCAACTACCAGGTACGGCGCCCAGGCCGAAAGCAGTTTCATAGAGCCGGAAAATTCCGGTTCATTGCGATTGGCTTCTCCCAGCCAGGCAGGGTCCCATTTTTCCCGGGGCGGAAAATCCCACGGCTTTTTGGGAATGAGGAAACCTCTTCTCGCGGCGATCACCACAACGGGCAGTCCGATCAAAGCGCTGATTAGTGAAGGAAACTCCGGCCCGATAAAGTTGGCGATTAAAGCGTAAGGCAGGGTAAAGGTCAGCCCGGCGAAGAGGGCAAAGGGTGCTGCCGCCAGGCCGGCTTTAATAGAACGGTCCTGTCCGAAATAGCGGGTCAGCATCAGGATCATCACCAGGGGGATAAAGGTGCCGACAATGGCATGAACAGTGCCGATATAACCGGATATATGACCAAGGTAAGCCATAAAGAGAGGATCGGACATGTCAGCCGAACCAAGCAGGTTGTGAATGACGGGGTGATCCAGGCCAGAACCCACACCCAGCAGAACCGGGGTCCCAACTACGCCAAAAGAAACGGGTGTGCTCTGGATGATCAGGGCACAGAGCACGGCAGCTGCAGCAGGAAAACCGAGCACTACCAGTAAGGGAGCGGCTACCGCAGCAGGAGTACCGAAACCTGAAGCCCCCTCGATAAAAGCGCCAAACATCCAGGCGACAATGATCACCTGGATGCGCCGGTCAGTGGTTATTTTGGCAAAGGCGCTGCGCATTACCCCCACGGCCCCGCTCGCCGCTAGGGTGTTCAGCATTAAAATAGCGCCAAAAACTATGTAGAGCAGGGTTGCGGCAATTATCAATCCCTGGATGGTTGAAGCTGCAGCGACAGTAAAGGGAACCTGCCAGTAAAGCAGGGCCAAAAGGGCGGTATACACCCAGGCCAGGGGCATGGCCCGCCTGGCCGGCAGACGAAAAACTACCAGCAGTAAAAATACAGCTAAAATCGGGGTTATGGCAGCAAAAGACTGCATTAATGATCAAGTCCCAGTTTTTCCAGGGTCTCGGGCAGGGGAACCCTTTCCAGGCTCTTTCCGTAACAACCACCAAACCGATCAGCCAATAGCATTACCTCCCTGGATTATTCTACTTTTTCTACTTTTAATATTTTCGCTGATGGGCAGTTCATATCCTGCTATTTTCATGAAAGACAGAGGAAGACAGAGGGACGTTTCTCCTGTCCCTTTTCTGA
>SKZS01000174.1 GCA_007127255.1 Syntrophomonadaceae bacterium
CCGGGCTCCAGGAGCGGATATCGAATACCGCCACAGGGGCGATCACCTCTATCCAGGCCGTCTACGTGCCGGCTGACGATTTTACAGATCCCTCGGCCACCCATACCTTCGCCCACCTGTCCGCTTCAATTATTCTTTCACGCAAGCGGGCCAGTGAAGGTCTTTATCCGGCAGTCGATCCCCTTCGCTCATGGTCAAAAATGTTAACGCCGCTCGTGGTCGGTGAACGACATTACAAGGTGGCCCAGGAAGTGCGCCGCAACCTGGCAGAATATGAAGAGCTAAAAGATATTATAGCCATGCTCGGCCTGGAAGAGCTCTCCCAGGAAGACCGGCATGTGGTTAACCGGGCCCGCCGCCTCGAGCGTTTTCTGACCCAGCCTTTTGTTACTACCGAACAATTTACGGGCATGAGTGGCAAGGTGGTAGATCTTGAAAACGCCCTGGACGGTTGTGAGCGGATCTTAAATGATGAATTTGCCGAAAGATCAGAATCAGATCTTTACATGCTCGGCAAAATTGACGAGATAAAGGCTAAAGCAGGAGAGAAAGAAGAGCCTGAAGAAGAAAATCTTAATAACGATCAAGCGGAAAGCAGTTCTGATAACAGCACGGGGAACAGCAAAGAGGGTTAAAATATTTCCTTCTGCCAAAAGCTTATCTCCGGAATGGAGGGCATTGGAAAAATTCCGGTTTTTCGTATATGCAGGCTTTCGATAAATTATGGACGGAGTGGCATAATTGAATTTAAAAATACTGCTGCCTTCAGAAGTACTGCTGGAAGAGCAGGTGGAAAAAGTGACTGCCGAGGCAGAAAACGGGTTTTTTACCCTTCTGCCCCGCCATATTGATTTTGTTGCAGCCCTTGTTCCCGGTATATTTTCCTATCTTGCTTCCGGAGGCTTTGAGCGGTTTATAGCTCTCGACGACGGAATACTGGTCAAGCAGGGCGACCAGGTATATGTTTCGGCAGCGCGCGCTGTGCAGGGAGAAAGTCTGGAGGTTCTGCAGGATACAGTTGAAAACGAGTTGAAGGTGCTGGGTGAGAACGAAAAAAAATCCCGTGCAGTAATGTCGCGTTTAGAAGTTGATACGCTGCGGCGTTTTTCCCGCCTGGGAGGCGAAAATTAATGAACGGCAACGATAAGAAAAAAAATGATAAAGATAAAAACCTGCCGGGTACAGTCGGTAAAAAAGCATCGAGGCGGATTAAAGCCCGCCGTACCCGCGATCAGAGTGTCTGGTTCGGCCTTGGCCTTTTCGGTATGGTCGGTTGGACTATTGCCATAACTACGGTTATAGGAGTGGCCATCGGTATCTGGATCGATCGCACCTGGCCCGGACCATATTCCTGGACTTTAACCCTGCTCTTTATCGGTCTGATTGTCGGCTGTATCAATGCCTGGTACTGGGTCAACAAGGAGAGCCGCCTGGATGATGACGATGATTAAGTTCGGGATAAGGTTAGAATATATAAAGGAGGGAGCCCGGTAACTTGCTGGTAATATACCTGGGTTTATCCCTTGCAGTGGGAATGCTGCTCGGGACGTTATTTTTTGGCGGGCTCTGGTGGACGGTGCAGAAAATTACCGGCAGCGAAAGTCCTTACCTGATCTCGATTGCCAGCTTTTTTGTGCGTGCAGCCGTGGTCCTGGCCGGTTTTTATTTCCTGCTGCAGGCCGATTGGTTTTACCTGCTTGCCGCCCTGGCCGGTTTTATAATTGCCCGCATTATCCTGACCAGTAAACTTAAATCGGGCGAAAAGCCAAACCGGGCCAAAGCTACTTAAAGCAAGCGCCCGGCCGCGTTTGTCATCAAGCATCACCCCTGGGCTACGCATAATAAGCCCGGCGATTAAACTTAAACCGAAGGAGGCTGGTGAAGCGAATTGACTATTAATCCCGACCAGATTGTTTTTTTCCAGTGGGGCTGGTTCAAAATTAATTCCACCATTTTCTTTACCTGGCTGGTCATGTTCCTGCTAACCTTCGGTTCCTGGTTGGTGACCAGGAAGCTGACCAGCGAAGGAGAACTGTCCCGCTGGCAGAACCTGCTTGAAGTGCTGGTAAATGCCATTAACAATCAGATTCGTGAAGTAAGCCGCCAGGACCCGGGGCCGTACCTGCCTTTCGTTGGAACGCTCTTTATTTTTATTGCCATGTCAAATATTTTAGCCGTAGTTCCCGGTTACACACCGCCGACCAGCTCGCTGTCGACCACGGCGGGTCTGGCGATATGTGTTTTCATTGCTGTCCCTTTATTCGGCATTGCCCGTCAGGGAGTGCTCAACTACCTCAGGCAGTATGTGCAGCCGACATTTTTTATGCTGCCCTTCAATATTATCGGTGAACTGAGCCGCACCCTGGCCCTGGCAGTGCGTCTTTACGGAAACATGATGAGCGGTACAGTTATTGTCGCTATATTATTAAGCATAACCCCGCTTATTTTCCCGGTGGTTATGCAGGTTCTGGGCCTGATTACCGGCCTGATCCAGGCTTATATCTTTGCCATACTGGCCATGGTCTATATTGCCTCGGCCAGCCGGGCCCACGAGGAAACAGCGAAAAAAGGAGAGGAATAATATGGAAGACTTAAGTTTGATCGGCATAATCTCGATTGCCACCGGTGGTTTAACCATTGCCTTCGGATCGATCGGACCGGCTCTCGGCCAGGGGCGCGCTGTTGCCCAGGCTTTAAGTTCAATTGCCCAGCAGCCCGATGAGGCGAACAATATCACGCGCACCCTTTTTGTCGGCCTGGCCATGATCGAATCGACTGCAATTTATTGTTTTGTGGTATCGATGATTCTAATATTTGCCAACCCATTCTGGAACCATTTCCTTTAGGAGAAAAACGATGATTATAGACTGGTACACGATAATATTTCAAATCCTTAATTTCCTGGTCCTGGTCTTTTTGCTGCGCTATTTTCTCTACGGTCCGATCATAAAGGCAATGGACGATCGTGA
>SKZS01000211.1 GCA_007127255.1 Syntrophomonadaceae bacterium
CCTGGCATCTCCAAATACTTATGATACATTTACCTGTTTTCCGGCTGTAATTGAACCGCCTGCCTTTTTCGGATGTACAGCCCCCTGGGCAGTCTGCACACTGCTCCATAAAAGGTATGCAGCTAAAGCGAAGGAACCAAGAAGATCAATATAGCGGGTTACAGGGTGCGTTGGAATAATAGCGACCGCGCCAAGTGCGATGATCACTGAAAGATCAACAAAAGCTTTAGCCCGGTACAGCTGTCTCTGGGCATCTATTATAGGGTTATACTGCTCATGATTCAAGCGAGAGTAACGTCTCCAGAACCCGGTATTTACAATCATGCCCAGCGTGGCAATAACCAACCCCGGGTAAACATTCCCCCCGGGTTCAAAGGTGCCGATGCGAGACACGACTAAGACCAGCATCACTATTGCGGAAACTCCCAGAGCTGCGGCAACACATAAACCTGATATCTTTTCCATCCTGGCTTTCTTCTCAGAACCGAGTTCTTTATTGCGGGCAAGGTAGCGGAATACCCACCATGAAACAAATAGGGCAACCAGTTCAGCGGAACGACGGATAAAATCGGCCAGTTGTGTTGTCGAAGTACTCATTATTACGGCAATACCGGTCGCTAAAGGCGCCCACATGCTGAGTAGAAGGGCAATCAGCAAGGTTTTTTCCCGGTTTGCAGACTGCTCTTGAGAAAATGTATTCATATTACCATCCCAACCAGTAAAAAAGGTAAACCAGGGGCATGATTGAAAAGGCAGCCGAAAGAGGCACGGTTAAAGTATCGCTGCCCTTTCTTGAAAACAACTCGATAACTCCGCACAAAGGTGCCACAACCACAGCTATTAATAAACTTATGTACCAAGATTGACCGCCATAGGTAAGAAGCGTAATAAATATTGCCGGCGCTGCAAACGCAACCATGGCCACAGTACCCTCATAAGTTTTACCCAAATCGATCAAAGAGTGAATAACACGGCGGCGGCCAAAGGCTTTTCCAATTATAGCAGCCGCTGCATCCCCAAATCCCCAGGCCATAATGGCTACCGCTATGACATAGCGCCAGTCAAATCCGAATAACCCCCAAAAAATAGCTATTAAAAGGGCGAAGGATAGCTGAACATATATAAGTTGTTTTCTCAATTCGCCTCCTTTTGTCGTCCGATCAACAAAAGTTTTTTTATACCAGGCAGTCTTTTCTATTAAAAAAAGCACCGGATATGCCAGGATAACCAGGGAAAAAGCAGCAGCTATGGCTATATACCAGGCACTGAACAGTTCCAGCAAAATAAAAATAGATAAGCTATATCCGACATGCTGGATTTTTCGCACTAACTCCGTCGACACACCCAGTTTAACTTTTAGCAATGTTGGCAGCAAAACAATAACCACCAGGTAATATGTGATTAGTAATCCTGCCCCCATGAAATCATATAACATCATTTTGCCTCCCGTGATCTTTTTGCTGCAGGGTGGCCCGGGAAAAATTATCTGAAACCCGGGAAAACAGGTTTATAAAAAAGGTAATCTCTTCTCCAGACACTCCCTGCGCTGCAATAGAATAAACTTCGTTATATATTTGCTCTACTTTAGTCCTGATTTCCCTCGATTTATCGGTAAGTAAGATCCTGCTTGCTCGCCTGTCGCTTGAATCTTTATTTCTCTTTACATATCCTTTTTTCTCTAGAGATTTAAGGGCTCGTGATACGGCTGGTTTACTTAGATCCAAATCTTCCACGATATCTTCCTGCCTTAACTCATGATCCTGGGTAAACAGGTGCAGTAAAATATTCCCTTCCGAACTGCTTAGGTCTAAAGACCTTAACCCCTCATTTACCATTTTTCTCGATGTGCGGATAATGTTATTAGCATAATTCCAAATATCCTTAATATCGATTTCGGGCACTTTAACCCCACCTTTAGTTAACTTGTTAACTATTATAGCTTTAAAATAGTTAACATGCAAACTATTTTTGAAAACTATTTTTGAAAACAACCAAATTAATAAAGGATAGCATTTTTCAAAAAACCGCAAATCAACTGCTACTCGTTGCCCGGTTAAAGCAATATAAACCACAGGGGACGGTTCCACCGTCCCCATGACGCCACTTGTCATTCAAAAAGGACAATGGGCATACGAGTAGTTATTAATTTTTTAAATGAATGACTGAGGAGAACAAAAAGGTGGCTGAATATGTCAGGGAAACCATGTGCTACTGCCAGACTGGGCTTAGAGATTATACACAAAGAACTGAATTTTTAGCCAGAGCTGTCTTTGCGGGCAGGCTTAGTAAAAAGATTATGTGGCAGTGAGCAACTCAAGGGCCCTGTTTTTCCATTTTTCATAGGCGGCAGCGTCCCAGGCGGACGGATAGTTACGGTAATGCTCATATACTTTCGCCGCATTACCAACGGCCCGATTAAGCTTCAGCAAAATTCCTGGTCTGGTTAATCCACTTTGAAAAGATTTTATTTTTTTAGCAATAGACGGCGGGCTAAAATGGCCATTAATCGCATCCTGCAGGGTGGCTTTATCGAGCAGATCTTTGCTGAACAGGAAATCGAGTTCCTCGTGACTTAAGGTTTGCAGCATAATTCGCAGCTCCGATAAAGCGGCAAAGGAAGGTCCACGGTGGCTATCCAGGTAAAACTTTTTATTGATTGCCCATAGCTTATCAAGATCGTTTCTTTTTTCTAAAGCAGCTTCATTTAAAACCTCGGAGGCCCCTAATGCTGCAAAAATAGCTGAACCCACCCCGCATCCAGTTGTCGGGACCGAGGTCGAAGCAGCATCACCCAGGACCAGAAAACCGTGAGCAACAAAGCTGAGCAGGGGCCGCCCAACTATACAGAGACTTCTTCCTCCCCTGATGCGACCGGGTCTGATAGCAGGATGTTCGGCAATAAATGCTTCTATTATCTCCTGCGGATCTACACCGGGCATATCACTTTTGACTCCTGCCCCGACATCGATACTTTCTTCATTGTGAAGATGTGTCCACTGATACCCGCTGTTATAACCGTAGCGGTAGTGATCCGGGATAATTGCAGCGCTCGAACCAGGTTCGATGGACTCAGCCTCAGTTTCTGGCCGATAGGGGCGTACTTCACGGTGCACAAGGGCAAAGTCACTATCAGTAAAGAGATCGGCCAGCCCGGTGTGAGTCGGCAAGCTATTGCGTAAAACGCAGTGAAAACCGGATGATTCAACTATTACGTCGGCCTCAATTTTCTCTTCTGACCCTTTATTCAGATCACGAAGAACCAAACCGTAAACCTCGACACCTTCAAGCCCTTTTTTGCCATTTTCTCTAAAGAGCAGCCCCTTAGCCTCATATCCATACTTTACAACCGCTCCAACGGCTTCTGCGTGATCAACCAGTAATTGGCCCAGGCGGCGGCGATCAGTTGTAATCATCTTAAAATCAATGTCTTTATAGTTTTTCCTGCCAGGCGAGTATACTCTCAGGCGGGGCACAGCATGCTTTTCAAAAACACCTTCGCCGCCCGAAATCTCTTTAACCAGCTTGCCCTTCCACTGCAGGCCTTCTAATAAAGGCATATCAATCCCTGCCGCTTTCAAGGCTTCAACCTCAACGGCGTCAGACCAGTCATGGCCTAACTCATCATAGGAGTTCTTCTCGTAAATGGTAACCTCAATACCATTGCGCGCTAATTCCCGGGCCAAGAGAGCACCGCCCGGGCCTGCTCCGGCAATTGCAACTTTATAACTCACAGCGCCACAACCTTTCTAACCTTGACTACGGATTAATTAGCTCAAAATATCTCCTTGAACCTGTTTAAATACATCGCCTATAATCTCGAGGGCCTGGTCAAGATGCTCTTTGGTGATCACCAGGGGCGGCATTAAGCGAAAAACATTATTATATCTTCCACAGGGAAGCATCAGCACACCCTTATCCCTTAAGCTCCAAACAATTTGCATCATTTCGCCCAGATCAACAGGCTCTTTTGTTTCTCTATCTTTTACCGTTTCGATTGCTATCATAAACCCCTTGCCGCGGATATCACCGATAATCTCGATTTCATCCATCATGCTTTCAAGAACCGCCTTCGCATATGCACCAAGCTTATCAGCTCTTTCGAGCAGACCATCCTGCAGCAGATCAATGTTGGTACAGGCTACTGCGCAGGTTGTGGCATTGCCGGCTGCGGTAAGAATATGGCTAATAGGGCTAAGCTTCTCGGCCACACTATTGTCCATGACTACAGCGCTAAAAGGCAAATCTCCACCGAGGGCTTTACCCAGGGTGATTAGATCAGGATCAACCCCGTAGTGTTCAATGGCAAACATCTTGCCCGTCCGCCCCATACCGGCCTGGACTTCATCATCAATATAGAGAATGCCTGCTTTTTCACAGGTCTTCTTGATAGCACTCAGAAAATCATCCGGCGGCGTTACATAACCGCCTTCAGCCTGAACAGGTTCCACTATCATCGCTGCCACATTGTCAATATCAATACCGGTATTGGGGCCTAATAAGAGGTGCTCCACATACCTGGCACACTCCAGGCCGCACTTGGGATATTCCAATTTCCAGGGACAACGGTAGCAGTAGGCATACGGACCCACATGATAGACATAGGGGTTAAAGGGGCCGTAATCTGAACGAAACTGCTGCGAGGTCGTAAGAGATAGTGTGGCCCCCATTGCGCCATGGTAAGCCCCCTCGAAAGCGATAATATGAGACTTCCCTGTAGCGCTTTTAGCAAACTTGGTAGCGATTTCGACGGCCGAACTGCCACTTAATCCGTAAGCCATTTTCGCATTTCCTTTTAGCCTGCCCGGAGCAATTTGTTGAAGCTTTTGACCCAGCTTAACCCGGTGATAGTTTGTCGCATCGGGGTTATGCATGAGCAGTTGAGACTGCTTACTTATTGTTTCCAAAACCCTGGGGTTACAATGGCCGACATTATTCACAGCAATTCCTGCAGTCAAATCAATAAATATGTTGCCGTCCGGGTCCTGCACTGTTGCGCCCTTTGCATTATCCCAGACAACGGGTAAAACATTGGGAACCACCCTTGTAACAGTTTCATTTTCCAGCTCGGCATCGATCAGCTCCTGGCTTTTTGGTCCCGGAAGCACATCGGATACAATCTTCGGTGCTTCAGCAAACGACAGTTTTGCCAGTTCTCGCTCCATGTTAACATCCAATCCAGGATCCCTTTTCATTATTTTAACCCCCTTTTTACCTCCAATTATAACATGATTAATATTTGCGATCATCCCAAAAAGAGCAAAATAAAAAACTTTCTGCACACTATTTTCCCAAGCAGTACAGCCAAAAACAAATATTAATGTTACTATAAAAGGCAGCAAGCAAGCTGTATCTGAAACAGGAATCGGCCCTGCTTAAGCCCAGTTCAAGCATATCTCGAGGAGGTTATTAGCAAATATGTTCAGCGGTATATATGCTCCCATCCCCACCCCTTTTGATAACAACGGTGAAATCGCCTGGGAAGCTTTCCTTAAAAACCTGCAGTGGTGGGGGCAGAGTTCCCTCCAGGGTCTGGCGGTAGCGGGAACTAACGGGGAAGCGGCGCTGCTTGATTTCGATGAAAAGGTTAAAGCGTTTTCATACACCCGTGAAAACCTACCTGCAAAAATGAAGGTTATCGCCGGCACGGGCTGCGAATCGGCCAGGGCAACAATCAGGTTAAACCGGGCTGCCGCGGAAAGCGGGTGCGATGCTGTTTTGGTGATTAATCCCAGCTACTTCAAGGGAAGCCTGGATGATGAAACACTGAAAAACTACTATTCACATGTTGCCGAGAGTTCTCCACTACCGGTTATCCTCTATAACATGCCGCGCAATACTGCTTTAAACCTGGGAGCAAACCTTGTCAGCGCCCTTTCAGAGCACTCCAACATTATCGGGATTAAAGACAGCTCGGGCAACATTGTCCAGATCAGTGAAATTATAAACAATACCAGCGCTGATTTTGCCGTATTTGCCGGTTCGGCCAACTTTCTTCTGCCGGCTCTGGTAATGGGCGCAGCGGGGGGCACCCTGGCACTGGCCAACATCATGCCCGAAGAATGTGTAGGAATAAAAAACCTCTATGATGAAGGAAAGCTCCCGGAAGCGAAAAAGCTGCAGGCAAGCCTGCTGGAGATTAACAATGCAGTTACCGCACGCTGGGGGGTCGCCGGACTTAAAGCCGCGCTTGACCTGCTCGGACATTACGGAGGGCCACCTCGTTTACCCCTGCTGCCTCTTGGAAAGCACGAAAGGGAACTGCTTAAGAATATGATGCAGCGGGATTAATTGCGCCCCTAATTTTGATAATTCTTATCCCTGCTATATAATATATGGTAATTGCAGAAAGGGATTGGTCAGAGGCATGCCCGGTGAAATGAAGAATTTTTCTGCCTTCATAATTGCTGCAGCTGTAATGGTCGGCGTATACTGGTTACCGCTACCGCAACCTCTTTCTACTCCTGATGGCCTGGTAGCACTAACCATTGAAGGCAAGGCAGCGCTGGCGGTACTGGCTTTCGTAATTATCCTCTGGTTAACAGAAGCGCTTCCTTTTCCGGTAACCGCCCTGCTCGGACTGCTGTTAAGCTATATTTTCGGCCTGGCGCCCTTTAATGATATTATCAGTTACGGTTTTGGCAGCTCAGTCGTTGTTTTTTTTATCGGTGTGCTAACATTGTCCGCAGGATTAACCAGGTCAGGCCTGGCTGATCGTTTCACAGCAGTGGTCCTTAACCAGGTTGGTTTTCACCCCCGCAAGATTGTCTGCGCTTTCATGGTCATGGGGGCCTTTTTGTCAATGTGGATAGTTAATATGTCGGTAGCTGCCATTTTACTGCCCATGGCCACAGCTATATTAAAAAAAATCGGCCACCAGCCTTTAGCGAGCAACTTTGGGCGGGCCCTGCTTATCGCAGTAGCCTGGGGGCCCGCAATAGGGGGGATTACCACCCCTGTTGGCAACGGGGCAAATATAGTCGCCCTTGGCTATCTGCGGGAACTGGCCGGAATACCGATAAACTTTTTAACCTGGATGGTTGTAGGTGTTCCCGCCGCGCTGCTGATCCTGCCGCTCGCCTACCTGACTCTTTTGCGTGTTTTCCCACCCGAGAATATCTCGGTTGACGATGAAATCTCCTACAGTGCTGCAGGAACTATCCCCGCCAAGATAACTACAACCGAGTGGAAAGCACTGATCATATTTACCATGGCGGTACTTCTCTGGCTCGGTGACCCCCTGCTGCACCATCTAAGCGGCATATCGATACCGATTGAAGTAGTCGCCCTGGGCGCAGCCGTGGCTTTCTTTCTGCCGGGAATGAAAATATTTACCTGGAAAGAAGCCCAGGGTGACATCGACTGGGGCAGTATCATCCTGATTGCTGCCGGCCTTTCACTGGGCATGATTGTTTTTGAAACCGGTGCAGCCCGCTGGCTGGCCATGCTCACTTTTTCTCCGCTTGGCACAATGGGCCCTTTCCTGCGCATCTTCCTTGCGGTATTGATCGTCGAGGGGTTGAAAGTCTTTTTTTCGAGTAACACGGTGACAGGAGTAATCCTAATTCCAATCGTAATTGCCCTGGCAGCCACCTTCGATCTGAACCCCTGGTATTTGGCCGGCCCGGTGGCTATTGCCACCTCGATGGCTTTTATACTGGTCACTTCCAGCCCCACCAATGTTATCCCTTACGGGGCAGGCTATTTTTCGATCAGGGATTTTGCAAAAGCCGGTATTTTTCTAACCTTTTTGGTCCCCTTTTGTATTACAGCGGCCTTTTTAATATTTGCACCGCTGGTATGGTAAATAATTGCCCTAAAAAAAGAGAGGAGGCTTTAAATTATGAATGATAATAACAGTTTGCTGGGCGGAGGCCTGATAGCGCGGGCCTTGAAGAATGAAGGAGTTGAACTTATCTTCAGTTTAAGCGGGGGTCATATAAACCCTATTTATGATGGCTGTTTAACTGAAGGGATACAGATTATCGATACCCATCACGAACAGGCAGCCGTACACATGGCCGAAGGGTGGGCCCGCTACAGAGGCAAGCCCGGCGTAGCTGTGGTTACGGCAGGTCCGGGTGTAATCAACGCTCTGCCCGGGATGGCGGTGGCAGCCCAAAGCGGGGTACCGCTGGTTTTGATTGGCGGACGCAGTTCTCTGGCCCGCCGTGATATAGGAGCGATGCAGGATATTGACCAGCTCGAATTGATGCGGCCCCTGACCAAGTGGTCCCGCCAGGTTTACCAGGTAGAGCGTATTCCCGAGTATATAGCCACCGCTTTCCGTCAGGCAATAAGCGGCCGGCCCGGCCCGGTTTTTCTGGAGATTCCTGTAGACATCATGAACGAAAAAGCAGCTTTGGAAAATGTACGCTTCCCGTCTGCCTACTACTGTACCGCGCGCCCATGCGCTGAAGACAAAGAAATCGCAAAAGCTTCAGAACTGCTCTCATCTGCGGAAAGGCCACTCATCCTGGCCGGAAGCGGCGTTTTCTGGTCCGGTGCTGCAGCTGAGTTGATCGAGTTTGCAGAAGCTTACGGTATCCCCGTTTATACCCGCAACATGGGCAGGGGTACATTTCCGGAAAATCATAATCTGGCTGGCGGATTTTTCCCTATCGGCCTGATGCAGGCCGATGTTGTTCTGATCCTGGGCACACGCCTGGACTGGACTGTCGGTTATGGTCGACCACCGCTGTTAAAAATGTCGACAAAGACAATCCATGTCGATATCGAACCTTCAGAAATAGGACAAAACCGCCCCGCAGATGCCGGCCTGGTGGGAGATGTTAAGGCTATCCTGACCCAACTGCATGAAGGATTGAAAGGAAAAGAAATGAATGTTGAAGATTCCTGGGCTGGAACAATACAGGTTATGAGCACTGCTGCTAAGGAGTCTAACCTGCAGGGTGTCGATCCGGAAGCGCTGCCGATTCACCCGGCCATGCTCTGCCAAAAGCTTGGCTCACTGCTTCCTGAAAACGCATCCCTGGTAGTGGACGGGGGTGACATTGCCGTCTTTGCCAATCTGACCATGGACGCCCTGACACCGTCATCACTAATCTGGATTGGAGCTTTTGGGCACCTGGGAGTTGGTTTGCCCTTTGCAATAGCAGGTAAACTGGCCGATCCTGGAAGACCTGTTTTCCAGTTAACCGGAGATGGAGCTTATGGCTTCAGCGCCATGGAGTTTTCCACAGCAGTCCGGCACAGGGTGCCGATCATTACAATTATCGCCAACGACGGCGGATGGGGCCAGATCCGGCGCAGGCAAAAGCTTGATTATGGTCGAACGATAGGGGTAGAGCTTGGCGCGATCCGCTACGACCAAATTGCCCAAACCCTGGGAGGATTCGGAGCACATGTGGAAAAACTGGACGACTTAGATACAGTATTGCAGGAGGCCATTGATAGCGGACTACCCTCATGCATCAATGTTAAAACTGAGCCGGATACGGGCTGTTCCAGCATGGATCTGCCCTGGAAAATAAATTAGCGGAACTAAAGGTTTTAAGGACTAGCGCTACAGCGAAAGTAAGCTGTGAAACAGAGCTTGCTAAGCCACGGGGACAGTTCCATCGTCTTCCCTTCGGCCTACGCTGCGCTTCGGGACGCTCGAACCGTCCCCATGGCGCCGCTCAACGCTATACCTTTCGCTGTAGGACTAGCCTTTCCTTTAAAATGGTCACTGCCAAACTGAACCCTCATAAAGAAAGGATTGAGAAGATGAGCAAACTTACCGGTAAAGTAGCCCTGGTTACCGGGAGCGGACGCAGAAAAGGAATCGGTTCTGTCTGCGCCCGGCGGTTAGCTGAAGAAGGAGCATCGGTTGTGGTCACCGATATTGACACATCTTTTTCTGACTTTCCCAACTACAAGGTAGGCTCCGGCGATGAACTGACAGCAGTTGCCGAAGATATCCGCTCACTGGGAGTGGACGCGCTGCCCATTTTTGCAGACGTTTCAGATCCCGAATCTGTTCAGAGCCTGGTAAGCGAAGCTAAAGAAGTTTTTGGCCGGATTGATATTTTGATAAATAACGCCGGTTGCTCGCCCGGCCCGGCACCGCTGACCCAGTTTACTCTTGCCGCCTGGGAGAAAACCCTGGCCGTTAACCTGACCGGCACATTTTTGTGCTGCCGGGAAGTAGTTCCCCTGATGATTGCAAAAGGTGGCGGTAAAATTGTAAATATCTCTTCGCGCGCAGCAAGAAGGGGCGCTATGTGGATGCATGCCTACAGCGCCTCAAAAGCCGGAATGCTGGGTCTGACCAGCTCTATGGCCCTGGAGCTGGCCTCATTTAATATTTGCGTTAATGCTGTTTTGCCCGGAGATATCGAAACTGAATTAAAACAATGGGGCCTGGAGATGGAAGCCCAGGTTAAGGGAACAACTGTTCAAGCGTTAAAAGAGGAAATTGCCCGCGCTACTCCCCTGGGACGCCTGGGAACACCAGAGGATGTTGCCGCTTTAGTCGCCTTCCTGGCTTCGCCTGATTCTGACTATCTTACCGGAGAAGTGATCAATATTTCCGGCGGCCACGGGCTGGGCAACGCCACAGCCAAACCGAATTTTTAGGAATTTTAGCGAAAAATGCCTGAAATAACCTGCCGTTTTTTTAAAATAGACGGTAGCGTACCAGCCCTGTTAATTATGTTTTGAAAAACAGCAGGACTATAATATATACCGGCGAATTTAACATATTCAGAACAGAGGCAATAATGATCTAATGCTGCAACAAGGAGTAAGCCTATCAAATAATGATGCAAAGGAGAGGAACTAATGGATACACCATTTCCATTTGAACCGCTTTTATTATTTGGCTTTATGGCAATCATGTTGCTACTTGGAATCTTTCTTCGCTCTTCTCTAAAGTTTTTCCAGAGATTTCTTATCCCCAGCTGCTTTATAGGGGGAGGCATTGGCCTGATTTTAATTAGTACAGGTTTAGCCAATGTCTCAACCTCACTGCTGGAAACTTTTGCTTATCATTTGTTTACCATCTCCTTTATTTCCCTGGGTCTGACAACCAATGTGCAGAAAAAAACCCTGCCTGGAATAAGCCCCATTAAAGGATCGGCATGGATGGGCCTCGTTTCGGGGGCAATGATGTCCATGCAGGCAATTGTAGGGGCCCTGCTTGTTTTTTTATTTAATGCTACAGGGTATAACCTGCACCCGACTTTCGGGTTTCTCGCTCCCCTTGGTTTTACCCAGGGACCCGGCCAGG
>SKZS01000158.1 GCA_007127255.1 Syntrophomonadaceae bacterium
CACCTGAAAGATGGCGTATCCGAGCCTGTTCTGCAGCGGGCTTTCGAGTATTGGCGTAACATCGACAAAGAGACCGGCGACCGCATTGCCAGGGCCGTGCAGGAGGACTGATATCAGCATAATTGTGTGAACAGCTCATTAATGTCGACTTATATACGCAGTGGGCGGGAGCGGCTATCGAGCTATGCCTGGGCCCGGCGGCGTTGTGCCCGGCATCCTGGTAACTGCGCCGGCCGCTCCTTCCCGCAACTGCTAAACATTATTCCAACGGCTGCATTTGCCGGCTATCCTTTACAAAAGATATTGGTAAGGAAATCAAGGCAATAACAATAATTAATTACAACCGCTATCTGGTTCATAATTTTCTTAGCAGTTTGCCGATCTTTTTATGCTGATGCAAACTGCTTTTTTGCTTTTCTGCAAAGGCGCATGATTGTATCCTTACCGGTAATCAAGGCAACAGGCAGGCCTCCTGGAGGCTGCAGCCACTGGCCGCTTAAAACAAGATTATCAAGGCCCCTGATTTCTCCGCTGTGAGCCAGCTGCTTACTTTTCAGAGTGGGCCAAAAAGCCATGAAAGCGCCGCGATAAGCGTTGCAGTACCGTTCATAGGTCTGTGGGCTGGCCACGTCAAGCAACTTCAGCTTGCCGGCCATCTCCGGAAAACGAATTTCCATAGCCCTGATTATCTCTTCACCAATACGGTTCTTTTCCTGGTTATAGGCTTCCCTGTCTCCTGCCATCTTTTCCCACTTCTCCAGCTCTGGCTGAAACTGGTTAATGGCAAAGGTAACCGCAGTATGGCCTTCCGGGGCAAAATCCGGTTCGTAGCCGTAATGAGTCATCTGCAAGTACTCTGTCGGCTTCCGGTTCTGGTCTATCGCCAGGGCATCAACAGGGAATTTAAGGGTTCGGGGAATATCCTGCATGCTGCCCTCGTAGCCGATACCCACATAAATGTTTGAAGCCAGGGGGTAGGTGTCCGGATCGTTGAATCTCTTTTGAAATTCCGGGTCGGGGTACTGTCCCTTAAGCAGCTTTTCATAAAGCACATTAGCATCGCATGCTGCAATAAAATAATCGGCATCAAAGGATTTACCGTTACTGCAGGTTACTTGCCGCACTGAATCTCCCTCGATCTCCAGTTCCACTGCTTCACAGGAAGTTTCAATGTTTCCGCCCAGGGCAAGATACTTTTCTTCCATCCGCCTGCCCAGGGCCCTTGATCCCCCCAGAGGAATAGAAGACTGGCCCCCGGTGAAGGTTCCGAGCGGAAAAATTATCGATACAGCGCTGTACTCACCTTCCGGCATAAACGAGGCCAGAGCTGCTTTAAGCGCAGGATGCTTAAATTTACCGGCCAGGTCCTGCACACTGAGTTTGCTGTATTTCTGCATGATCGGACCGACATCTTTCATAGAAAGCATATACTTCACTTTTTCAATTAGATTCATCATATCCATCGGTTTCCCAACAGGAAAAGTAAAAGTATGCAGCTTGCGGATGTCACCACAAAACCCTTCAATTGTTTCTTTATCTTCCGGTGATATCTCCAGCCAGCTCGATTTAAGCCGGTCGAGGTCACGGTAAAAATGCACCGTCACCCCTTTATGTTCTACAGCCATAAAACTTTCAGGCTCATAAATGTCCACTCCGTCAAGGGCACCCACTGTATTCCACAATTCCCGGATGGGGGTTCCCTCTTTCGTCCCCACCAGCCAGTGAATGCAACCATCGATGTGATAGCCCTGGCGATCCCAGCCTGTGCATTCTCCGCCTGAACTGTGATGCTTCTCCAGTATAGTGCTTTCAAAACCATTTATTTGGGCAAAAATACCCGCGCTAAGACCAGCAATTCCTCCACCAACAATTACAATCTCATTCATTATTTATCTACCTTTCTTTTAATCTGCTCTGCCAGCAGTAATTGGTCTCCAGTTTCCAGTAACAGTTTTTCAGACTCCTTTTCATCGAGCCACGATGGCACATGTCCATTGGCCACCATGGCCGAAAGGCCAAGTTGAAAGATCCGCATTTTTAGAAACAGCCTCCTGCGTTCTTCCATGGTCCAGTCTTTCATCTCTTCATTTTCTTTAAGGGCTTCGACCATGACCCTCTCAGTATTCTCATATGATGACATGTATGGATTAGGCTTTAGAACCAGATCCCTGAACAAAACCGGGTAATCACGGGCAAATTCGAGGCTGGCTCTCCCGATATTTTCAAACAGGTTTTGTCCTTTTTGCTTTGTAGTCAGCTCTTCCGAGAGGATAAAAACTCTCTGCACCACTGCCCGGGTCAGTTCCTCAATAGTATTAAAGTTAACGTAGATTGGCGCAACTGATGAATTAAGGCGACTGGCCACGCTGCGGGCAGTTATTTTCGAAAACCCTTCTTCTTTAGCAATCTCGAAGGCTGCTTCTACTATCTCTTCCCTGGTAAATTTATTTTTTGGTGGCATCTTTAACCCTTCTTAACATAACTAATGTTATCTAACAATAGTTATACAATAAGACACAGAAGAATTGTTGTCAAGGGGTACTTAAAAATTTTTTGTAAAATAAGAACTTGCTTTTAGGACAAGGGGACGTTTCTCCTGTCCTATTTTCTGTGCCATGTTGATCATGGGTGAATAAGATGCCAAATTGATCAAGGCACCAGTGATAATTATGTGGAAAGGTTAAAATATATATAAGAATGAAAGAACAAGTATCAAGTAGGTGGCCAGAGTGCCTGGAGGTTAGCAAGGGTGTTGTTGAAAAAGCATTGCAAGAAAAGGACGAGAGAAACGTCCCCTTGTCCTTAAAACAAGCAGGGGCTTGACATCCCTTTGTTGTTCGCTTATACTATACGTGCAGTCTAGACTAATGGTCTAATAATATGCTTGCTCTTGACTGTAAACAGAAGGCGAGGCGAACACCTCGAAACGCAAAGGCTATTACAAAAAAAGAAACCACATTGTTCAGGCGGCAAATAGCCTGTTCCTGGAGAAAGGCTACGAGGCTGCATCTGTTGATGACATTCTGGAGCGGGCCAACATATCCAAGGGTACTTTTTATCATTACTTCAGCCATAAGCTTGAGCTGCTGGAAGCGATCGTGGATATTTTCACACTATCCTATAAAGAGCCGTTGGAAACTATTGTCAATATGACGGGGAACACTATAGATAAATTAAATGCTGTATTCGAGCTTAATCAATTCCTGAAAAAGGAAAACCAGGCTATTCTCAAGCAGGTAATGGCTATATTTTACAAAGAAGAAAACCTCATCTACAAACAAAGATTAAATTACCGGATCAAGGATTTGCTTACACCATATCTTTCCAGGATATTAATACAGGGTATTGAAGAAGGGTCTATCGACCATGCTGATGCCGGGGAAGCGGCTGACCTGATAGTTCAACTTGTCTTTTCTTCCAGGGATCGCCTTATTGAAGAATTAATGAAACCTGAGCGCGATGTAAAGGTGATGAATAATGTTGTGAAAACCTACCAGCAGTGTCTGGAAAGGATGCTGGCTGTCCCCGAAGGGTCCCTGAAAGTATTATCAACGGGTTATTTTGAAGATTTTACTGAATTTAGTTGAGTACACCCAAACTTTCTGGGTTTAAAGTGCATTAAAAAATAAGGTAGGTGGAAAAATAATTGAAGAAATTAAGGGGTAATACAGCAAAAATAAGAATTCGCTTCTCAAATCATTTGGGCAAACAACTGCCTTGATGGGTAAGCTTCTACAAAACCGCCGTGGAAAAGATTTTTACAAACACCTTAAAGTTGACGTGCTAAATTAATACGAGATGCTCATACCGCAAATCCCTTATATTAGCTGATATTTTTTAAAAAAAGAGAGGAGATAATGCTAATGAAAGATGAACTATTGCCCCTGCTTATCAACCCCTATACTGGCGACGAATTAAAAAGAGAAGGTGATTTATTGGTTGATGTAACTACTGGTGAAAAGTTTGCAATAAATAGCAGTGTACCTGTATTACTAAGAAAAGAAGAAATAACCGGGCTTAACCGGTTATATCAAAAAAGATATGACTGGCTTGTCTACATTTATGATTTTATGATGTTAACATTATCTCCCCTGATCGGTGGGAAAGAAGCTTTCCGAAGTATTGCCGAAATAATCGAGATTAATAGTGGTGAGCGTGTTCTTGAAACATCTGTTGGCACAGGGATTGAAATAAAAAACCTGGTAGACCATGGTAAAAAGGCGGATTATTACGGCATGGATATTTCTTACGGAATGCTAAAAAAATGCCGCCGCAATGTTCTTAAATGGAATGTTGATATAAAACTAGTCCAGGGAAATGCCGAAACTGTACCTTTTAAGGATGAGCTATTTGATGTGGTTTATCATATTGGAGGCATAAACTTCTTTAATGATAAGGAAAAGGCAATACAGGAAATGATAAGGGTGGCAAGACCGGGTGCACGGATTTATATTTGTGATGAAACCGTTAAGCAGATTGAAGAGCAACCTAAATTTATCTCTATCTTTTATCAAAAGCCTGATCCCGAGATATACGAGCCGCCTCTAAAATATATTCCCGGTAATATGCAAAATGTTGTTAATCACATGTTATGGGATGATAAAATGTACCTGGTATCATTTCAAAAGCCAGAATGAATTTCAGTTTGATTTGTTGAATTGACATTAATATAATAGGACAAGGGCAGGACAAGGGGACGTTTCTCTTGTCCTTTACTTTCTTCTGTGCCATGTTGATCATGGGTGAACAAGATGGTAAAAGGCTACGTCAAAAAAGCAATTCAGGTATTTATAATGTAATGCTAAAGGGTATTGATGGCACAAATATTTTCATGCAAAGACGATCAATATATTACCGAGAACCACTCGATTATGATGTAACAGCCGCTGCTTGAGGCAGGAAGCTCTTCTTAAATGCTTTAGCTATTTATTTAATAAAGTCGGCAGGGGATAGGCTGAAATCAGGAAAGTCTTTGAGAATTAATTTGTCTGTTGTCACCAGTCTAACCCCGAGATCCCTGGCCAGGGCGATAAATTCGCAGTCATAAGCCAGCAAACTGCTGTTTGCTATAAGCTCAAGGACCTGGTTTGAAACAACATCATACACGTTACCTTCCATTAACTGAGCAGCGCTCTCCATTATTTCTGCAGCATCATTGAAAGTCAGGGTTCTATTGCGCATGTACTGTGCCAGCACACTTCTGAACTCACTGCGTCACAGAAGCGGTGCTGTCCAGTGTGGATCTTTTATAAAAACATTTTCCGCTTCATTTGAAAATTCTCCGGTAATAAAGAGGTAACCGATTATATTCGTATCCACTACTATCATAAGCGCTTCGCTTCTTTGATCCGGTTAAGCTCTGCGTCACTATTCGGCCTGTCGGCAGTTTTTGCCCTGAGCTTACGCGCCTTATCCAGCACCTGCGCAAGGTTTTCAACCTTATGCTGAACGCTGCTTTCTATGCACATAATAATTTCCTGGTTGATACTGCGCCGGTTTATTTTGGCGCTTCTTTTAAGCCCTCGTATAGATTATCCGGAATATTTTTTCCGTGATGTTAGGCATGAGGCTGTAACCTCCTTTCAAGGCGGTTTCTTATTGAAACCATTATAGCATCAGAAAAAGTGTCAATCTAAATACCCCACTAGCGTCCGAAGAGCAGGTAAGGATATGTATTCTATTGTCAGTTTTAATGGCTGACTAGTAGCTTTTTTGGGTTTTAAGCTCCTTATTTAGTGGGATTCTTTTTGATTTGGCGATTGGAGTGGCAAGCCAAATTTACTTTTACCAGCGGCAAAAAAAAGATCTGACTGGCATTGTGAGCACTGACTGTGATAAATTGGTACGCCTCCGGTGGCGAAGACCATAGGAATGGTTACAGTTAAAACAATGTAAACGGAAACTGCGGTGAGAACAGGTAAAAAGACGCCATCTAAAAGAGGAGTGCCAGGTGGATGGTACCACTGGTGAGTAATGTAATAGGCACCTATGGAAGCAATTAAAGGAAATATCTTATCTTGTGATACACGTACAACTTGATCTGTTTTTCTAAGTTCCTGGATATCTACGGATGCATCTTTTAAGAAAAATGATGAATCATACTCGTAATGCTTGCCACAGGCTTTGCAATCAAAAGAATACATTTTGTTTTTATTGCTCTGCACATCCCATTGTTGAGGTACATCAGGTAAAACTCTTTGATCGGACAAAGTGTAGCCTCCTCTGTGTAATATAAGCAAAAATGCTAGAATGAATTGTAGAGCAGTGCAAGCAAAGGTTAAATTGTAACTAATGCTGTCCTAAATTTTAACAAATAAAAGCAAAAAATGCAAGTTAATAAAATTTTGATATGCTTTTGTATAGAACGCTATCAACGGTGTCTAAGGGACAGGCTTATTGACAACCTCTTACAGGTAGGATGTAGCCAGGAATTATGTTTGACTGTTCAAGAAGTGCAGGACATTATTAATAAGACATGCAAATTAAGCAGCGCGGAATGAAGGACTTGTTCGCCGTACCCTTGTTTCGCTATAGTATGATATCTTTTGGATGCTTTTTTTAAGCAAAAACATTTTGTGCAAAGCACTTTAAAGCGATAACAAAGTTTACAGGAAAAGTCAGGTTTGTTTTGCCCATTTAAGATAACAAAAAAGACAGGGACGTCTACTCACTTTCTTGGCGTAATTTTTTCAAGACTTCTATAGCAGCATCACGGACAAAAGTGTCCTGGTCTCGATCAAATCTTAAGGTTTCAATTGGCCTGAGAGCTCTTTCATCGCCTAACTCACCAAGTATATCAATTACTGTTACGAGCAATCTAGGGCTGGCATTATCTTTATTAAGCAGGGCTATCAGCAGCTCTACAGCATGGCTATCAGCAATGGCAATCATTGCTTCTGCTTGTTTAGATTTTGTTTCTCCTACTTTAAAAGAGGAGCCTGAGATCCTACCTATGTGTTGTATAAGTGGTATCATAGCTGGTTTCCCTATGGCTATAACTTCGTCCCAGTCATCATGGATAATCCAGTACAAGGCGCCGGCTTCTCCCCGATCCGGCTCCCATCCCAGTTTTTTCAATTTAGCGGATGGATCAAGCCGCATAGTATATATATCTGGATCTTGAAGAGCATCAATATAAAAAGGAATTCCGATGATTTCACCCAGGGCTTCAAATAAAGTCGGTCTATAATTTTCAAATACAGCACCATAAAATGGAGCTGAATCAGGGCTTAAGTAATTAGAGGTTATCCTATAAGGGGGGCTAATTGAATTTGAGAAATTCCACTGCAGGGTTTCGTCTGCTGCCGTAAAGGTTATTACTCCGCTACCATACGCGCCGGACCAATGCCACCTGCCATCATCATAGTTTGCCCCACGCGGACTTCCTTTAACATCAATCTGCATTGTTGCATCATAGTTAGTTTCGCTTTCTTCAACTATTGAACAGCCTGCTGTGGTTAAAAGTATTTCGGCAGTATCATAAATAGGAAGATTTACAATTTCCACCCGATCATATTTTTGAGTTATGGTTAATTTAACCCTTGGTTTAGCAAGATAGACTCCTGCTCTAAAACCGAAATTCTGTTCGGAAAATTTCCATACAGATTCAGCCGCACGCAATACTTCAACCGGTTGTTCCAGTGCCAGGTGCCCGTCCTGCCAGCTAACTGCTGTTACCTCATGCCATCTATCGGAAAGAATTGAAACAGCATCACTAATTTCGGTCGGTGTATGAAGAGCAAGTAAATTATAGTAACTATTGATCTCTTCGTGGTCTCTATTTTCGTAGCTCGAGAATAACAGCAGAAGCAAGCATTTCTTATTTGCCTCTTCAGCGTATTCACTCTCTGGATATTTATCCAGGTACTCTTTAAAGGCCTGGTAGTCATTTTCACTAAGAGTTATTTGCCAGTTAGCCTTGTCTGCATACCTGCCTTCGGGGTGTGCTTCCAAGTAGCTTCTGTAGGCTCTACTGGTATCTCTTTGTTCTGCAGATTTCCATTCAAGTTCATCTTCTGCTTCGATGACATACTGGCCTTTAGGATATTTATCCAGATATTCTTGATAGCTTTCAGCGCTATGATTATCTACAGCTATTTGCCAGGCTTTTTCTTCTGCAGCGCAACTGCTTAGGAAAAACGATAACATTATTATAAGCAAGAAAAATAATGGCTTTTTCCACCGGCTTTTTTGAACTAACATAATGGACACCTCCATTTACCAGATATTAAAATATTTTATATAATTATACCACTATTTGTTAAAAATTTTATTAATAATCCAATCCTTTTTGTCTTCATGCAGGACAAGGGGAGGACAAGGGACGTCAGACTGTGGGATATGTTGTTACTTATCACACAGTCTGACGTCCCTTTGCTCTTCTAATTCGCCTGGTTGTGGTAGAATGAAAAAACCTTAAGGAAAACCGGGGAGGTGGCGGTTGATTGGAAAGTATCGACGGAAAAATTGCCGTTCTCAGAAGCAAAATTGAAGATGTCAAAAAGCGCTGGCCCTTCCATTCGCCCAAACCGGAGCTTTTTCAGGAACTGGAAGACCTGGAGCTGGAACTTGAAAAGCTGCTAAAACAAAAAAATGCCAGAGATGCCAGTCCGAATCGAAGCTGACGACAGCAAGTAAAACGAAGGGAGAAATATAATGAACCGCTGGTTGTTGAAAACTGAACCGGGAGAGTACAGCATAAAAGACCTGGAGAAAGATGCCGTTACTGTATGGGACGGGGTCAAGGCTCCCGCCGCTTTAAAAAACATGCGCTCTATGAAAACCGGTGACGAAGTTTTAATCTACCACACCGGGAAGGAGAAAGCGGTGGTCGGCATGGGTAGTGTGGTCACAGACCCCTATCCCGATCCGGAACAGGACGACGAGCGCTACGTGGTTGTTAAAATCGCCTTCGGCAAAACCTTACAGCGGCCGGTCAGTTTGGCCGTTATTAAGAAATCAAAACTTTTCCCCGACTGGGAGCTGGTAAACCAACCCCGCCTCTCGGTGGTGCCGGTCAGCGTTGAGCAATGGGATAAGATCATCGAGTGGAGTGGGTAGTATAGGACAAATGGAGGACAAAGTGACGTTTCTCTTGTCCTTTAGGAGAGCAGTCCAATTAAGCAAGGTTGTAATTTCTTAGATAGAAGTTGAGTTGAAAATATATGTTAGAATCTGATGCTAAACTAAATCTCTTTTATCCCCAGTGGCAGGGTAGTGGTCCTGATAAATCGACATACCACGGTGCCCATGAACTAAGAAAGTTTTACTGCCAAGGTACTTCGTTTGCCAAAGTAGATGTGAGCACCGCTGATACATGTGTTGTAAAAAACGACATATATTGTTACGACCAAATCCTAACCCAGATGAATGCTGCCCGCAGGATAATAGATATGGCTGAACCGAACCGTATTTTCACCATTGGCGGGGGCTGTGATGCAGGAATTCTTCCCATCTCCTATTTAAACCGACTGCTGGAAGGCAAGCTTACATTGATCTGGTTCGATGCCCACGGAGATCTTAATTCACCACAATCATCGCCAAGCGGCCATTTTTACGGCATGCCGGTAAGGACCCTGCTGGGTGATAGCGATTCTGAAATATCGGATCTACTTTACTCAATACTAGAACCTGACCAACTGGTAATGGTCGGGCTGCGTGATCTTGACCCGGCAGAAACTGAGTTTATAGACAAACAGCAGTTAAGTTTGTGCCAGGCAGGTGATCTGGAAACTGACCCCGGATTGCTGCTTGAAGTAATAAAAGACAAAGCTAATAAACATATCTATATTCACCTTGACCTTGATGTGCTCGATCCGAGTGAATTTCCCTATCCTCCGATACCGGTCCCAGGAGGGCTTTCTATGTCAACCCTGCAGCATTTGGTAGAAAGTTTATCAGAAGAATTTTTCCTAGCTGGCCTGGGTATTTTCGAATACAGCCCTTCGGGAAAAGCTGGCCTAAATTTACTCAGGATGCTTTGCAATTTGGGAATTAATCTTTAAGAAGTTGACACAGCCTAAGAAAAGGTGGACTGGGAAGCATTAAAAGTGCAAGCACAGTTGTCAATAACCCTCCCCCTGGACATTATAAATAAGTCATGCAAAATATTCAGCCCGGAACAATGGCAAAAGATTTATTGGAACAGCAGGGATAATTATGTGACAAGGTTAAAATATATATAAGAATGAAAGAATAATTATCAGGCAGGCGGCCTGGGGGCTTGGGGTGTCAAGGGTGTTGTTGAAAAAGCATTGTAAGAAGGGGACGTTTAAGACCTTGTGAAAGGTTTGGTTAAAATGGTGAAATATTTGAAGGTTGTAGCCTTGACAATCATTTTAATGATGGCATTCTTGTTTCTTGTTTCCAGATTTATGATCTGGCAGGCTGAACGAGCCTATCCACCCCAGGGTAATTTCATTATGGCTGAAGATACTAAACTGCACTATGTTCGGGATGGCTCTGGCAGCCCTGTAGTAATGCTGCATGGGCGAGATGGAACACTGCATGAATATACTCTGACCTTTTTTGACCAGCTAGTTTCTAATTATGACGCTGTAGCATTTGATCGCCCCGGTTATGGCTACAGCCAGTGGGGTGACGAAGCTCATTTAAGCACCGAAGGTCAGGCATATTTGATTAACCAGGCTCTGCAAAAGCTTGACCTGGAGAATCCACTGATTATTGGACATTCGTATGGTGGAGCGGTAGCTCTCCAGTATCTGTTGGACTACCCGGATCAGGTAAAGGGGGCAGTCCTAATTAGTGGAGTCGCGTATATTGATGAAATAGAAGGCGGGGCGATTCTTAATATACCGAACATCCCCCTTGTTGGACCTGTCCTGACAAATACATTAATCCCTATTGGAGGAAGGTTTGCATCTGGGATTTATGAACAGGCTTTTTGGCCCGCTGAGGCAGACGAAACATATGTTAATGCTATGTTGGCCTTATATTCCCGCCCGGCTCAATTTACTGCAACCGCCCGAGAACTTCTTTTCATGTATGAATCAGTTAATGCAATAAGCCCCAGGTACAATGAAATAAAGGTACCGGTTTCCATTATTTTCGGCACTTCAGATCAACTTTTAGATTATGAGATAGATGGGGTAGCCCTGGATGATGCTTTACCTAAGTCATCATTAGTCTTAATTAAAGATGGTGGGCATAAAATTCACCATACTCACCAGGAGGTTATATTGGAAGTTATCGATCAAATGCACCAGTGAAGGGTTTGGCAAAAAAGCTATACGAGCACTTAGCAGCAACATTGTCGGAGTTCCATATATTGACCCATTCTGTTTTATAGCTTAGCCGTCATTTAATCAAGAGCTTGCTGTATTGTCCAAAACAATGTACAATAAACTGCGAGGTGATGAGAAAATGCTTGTAGCAAATTATTCCAATGTAAGAAATTATTTTAAAGATTATTGCGATAAGGTTATAAAAGATTACGAGACGATTATTATTACCAGGCAGCGTGGTGATAATGTTGTTTTAATGTCTGAAGCTGAATATAATAACCTAATGGAAAACCTTTATGTCCGCAGCGACCCTGCTTATTACAATGAACTCCTGACATCTATCGAACAGCTAAAGAAAGGAAAAGGGAAAAAACGGGAATTAATTGATGAATAAGATATTTTCAGATATAGCCTGGAGCCACTACTTATACTGGCAGTCTGAGAACAAGAGAATCTTGAAAAAAATAAATGAACTTATAAAAGATATAGAGCGTAACGGTAATTCCGGTTTAGGCAAGCCAGAACCTTTAAAGCATGAACTGTCCGGATATTGGAGTCGACGGATCACGGAAGTGCATAGATTAATCTACAGTATAGACGAGGATAATATCTATATTGCCAGCTGCAAAGGCCATCATAAAAGCTGAAAAACTGCTCAAGGAAAAAGAATTATTGAACAGGTAAATTGAAAGTTTAACCGTTGCGGCAAAAATCGCACGCCGGGTTTTAAGATGCGGAAACCGCTGATAGGGCAGGGTAAGGATAGTGAGGCCCTGTCAACTGAAAGGGATAGCACGCGGACTAGGCCTGACCTGGGACAAAGAGACGTTTATTCCTGTCCCTTTATTCTTAAAAAAACATTGCAAGAAAGGGACAAGAGAAGCGTCCCTTCGTCTTTTGTGATGGTGAAGATAAAGGAGGCTGTTATATAATGAAGTGCCCGTTAAGAACTGATGCAGAAGGCAATGCCTTAAGTTGTTATAAAAATGAATGTGCTTGGTGGGTAGTTGATGCTGAAATAGAAGGCTCAATGGCAAAAGGAGCCTGTGCGGTATTAGAGATTGCATCTAATGGAATATTCATCACTATTGGAGAAGATGATGAAGAGGGTTATGAATAATTCAATTTAGCTGTTATGTATTTTTGTTAATAAGAAGTAGCTGTTTTCGGCAGTATAAAAACACACAAATCAGCAATCAATGTTTTATAATATACAGGGGGTGGAAGTCGAGCGTCTACTCGACTTAGCTATGAAATGGAGTAAAAAGAAATCTGGATATCACAATAAATGTTGCTGGTGCGGAAAAGATATTCCTGAAAATACCCCCGTCTATGGAATGACCGCTAAGTTTAGAAAGGATGCAGAAACTCCACCTGTAAAAAAAGAAGGATATGTTATAGACATTTATGTTCCTAAAAGCATGGATTCACCTGATTATAAGCCTGTATGGACTATAGTAACTGCAAAAAATTCCAGTGCAAAAAAAGCCGGTAATGACATGATTTTCATGCTTTGTTCTGAAGAATGCGGTTATGAATTTAAAGAAATTTTACAGACAGATATTGATTTTATTGATGGAGTAATGGGAGAAGGGCTTTAGGGAAACTTGGATTATGCCAGATACTATAAATAATAAATGCTTCAATAGTGGTTCTAAAGACAGTATGAGAATTATTTACGGTTACCCGGGAACTTGAGATGGTATTAGAACAACTAAAGGGGAAATGAACATGGATTCCTATGAACAATACGAACAGGATTGTGAAAGAATCAGGGGAGATAATGAAAAATTACTGGCTGAGTTTGAAAAATGGCTTTCTGATAAAAAGCTTTCACCAAAAACAATTGCCAATCATTACGATAACGTAGAATTTTATATAGACGAGTTCCTCTTGTATGAGGAAGCCATAGATGCCTCGGATGGGGTATATGAAATAGATTATTTTTTGGGTTTCTGGTTTATTAAAAAAGCTATGTGGGCGAGTAAATCAACCATTAAAAGTAATGCAACAAGTATCAAGAAATTCTATGAATTCATGCTTGAGAAAGGAAATATTGATAAGGAAGATTATATTGAACTGAAAGAAGAGATAAAAAATAATATGCAGGAATGGTTGGATACAATGGACAGGTATGACGATCCTGAAATAGAAGACATGGAAGAAGTGTGGGGACTTTAATAATTCCTCAGGAAGGAAGGCTATCATAATAATGAAAAAGAATCCCTGGTATCAGCGGATCTCTCCATGAATATTAATGTATCTACTGCTGGCAGCAGTAGTTGGGGTCTATAGTTTGATTCAGCATTTGATCCAGTAACCAATTCATAGGGTGGTCATAAGACAAGGGGAGGACAAGGGGACGTTTCTCTTGTCCTTTTCTTTCTTCTTTGCTATATTAACAAAGGGGTGAGTAAGATGCCAAGAGGTCCACGAAAAAAAAGCGAATCAGGTATTTATCATGTAATGCTAAAAGGTATTGATGGCAGAAATATTTTTATGCATGAAGGAGATAGAAAGAAGTTTTTAACCCAAATGTATGAGGCGCATGAAAAAGGTGGTTTTTCCATATTAGCTTACTGCTTAATGGATAATCATGCGCACCTTCTGTTGGAAGAAAACGAAGAGCTTGGGACAACAATGAAACGGATTACAGTTGGTTATGTTTTATGGCACAATCATAATTATGGAAGAAGCGGCCATCTATTTGAAAACAGGTATTTAAGTGAAGTTGTTGAAACAGATGAGTATTTAGTAACAGTAGCCAGATATATTCACCAGAATCCAGTGAAGGCAGGATTAGTTGACAAGGCTGCTAAATACAGGTGGAGCAGTTATCAGCAATATATTGATGCGTATAGTGGAAAAGCTGTGCAAATTAACCCGGATAGAATAAAAAAGCACTTCAAAACGAGGGCTGATTTTGAGGCCTTCATGAACATACATAAAGATGATAAATGTTTAGACTATCGAAACACCAGTAAAATGGCAGACGATCAGTTAGCGGCAAAAATTAAAAAGGACTATCAGATTAGGTCTGTCCAGAAACTAACCAGGGAAAAGCGGGATAAGTTAATCCAGGATATATATAAGAACGAAAGAACAAGTATCAGGCAGGTGGCCAGGGTGCTTGGAGTTAGCAAGGGTGTTGTGGAAAAAGCACTGTAAAAAAAGGACAAGAGAAACGTCCCCTTGTCCTCCCCGGAAAGGGACGAGAGAAACGTCCCCTTGTCCTTCTTCTGTCTTTAAAAGTCGTGAAAGTATAGCGATGAAAGGATAAACATTACCCCGGCGATTAGCAAATAGATGCCGATCAAGACAATGATTACGGAAAAAACTACAATTGCCGAATAAATCATTCCAATGCCAAACACCAGGTGAATTAAGCCGGATATAATTGTTGGTGAAACGTTCATTACCCTTTTCAACCTGTTGGCGGTAACAAACCTGTCAATAGCCAGCAGAATCGCAAACAGGCCTATAATTGTACCGATAATGGTAATTGTGATATCGGGATTAAAGAGCATAAATATACCTGCTATAAGGGTAATGATCCCTAAAACAAGTAAAAGGCCCCTGTTTATTATAGTTTTCCAGAATGCAGCTACGGTAATGATCCTGAAGATGCCGAAAACTGTTATTATTGCTCCTGTGAAAATAGCCAGGAATTCAGTCACCTTATCGGGAACAGCTAAAAACACTATGCCGACAATTAATAAAACAATCCCCAGCAGCATGCTCATCGGTTTTAGCCTGTTAAAAGTATACATATCTTTACCTCCCAGCGGATTGTTTAGCTGCAGTTATTGTATTCATTTATGAAGCGCCCTTCTTCCCAGGTGCCCTCAATAGTTTTACCGTCAGGGTAAGTAAGGACCCCGGTACCATGCTGGTAACCGTCTTTCCAGCTGCCTTCATATATTCTTCCATCCGGCCAGGTGAATACTCCCTGTCCGTCAAATTGGCCCTCGGACCAGGACCCATCATACCAACCGCCTTCGGCGCTATCCCAGGTTCCTTCACCATGAGGCAGCCCCTTTTCCAGCGGCCCGGTATAATGTCCAACAATTCAGCCGGGTAGTTCAAATATTATAGAATCCGGAGTTTCAGGATCGTTTTGTCCGCAGCTTACGATCATTGTTAAGCATAATGTAAATGCGGCCGACATTAATAGCATCTTAATCATAATTTAACCTCCTGTTACTATAATGATACTATATTTTTTATTGAACTAAAAGCGGATCATAGTTGTCTCTATAATAGAAGAGTGTTAAGGAAGTAACGATCAATTCATAATTAATGAAAAGGGGGTAGAAAATTATGTTAAAGAAAGGTATGTTTATCCTAATCTTAAGTGCCGGACTGCTTCTTTTGCCCGGTTGTGAAACGGTTGCAGATCCGCTTGAGCCGGCCGAACCTGATGAGGTAACGGAACCGGAAGAAGTAGAGCTGCCGGATCAGCTTCCAGCAGAGGTTGAATTGTGGATTGAGCAGTCGAAAGAAAGGTTTGCGGCCCAGACTTTAGAGCATGAAGGGATTCTCTATCTGCTGGTGACCTACGGAGAAAAACCAACCGGCGGTTACGATGTTGAGATAACCGAGATAACTGAAGCTGAAGACAAAATTCTGGTTACCGTGCACTTTACAGAACCGGGCGAGGATGAAGTTGTCACCCAGGCTCTTACCTATCCTTACGATCTGGCTATGCTCGATGATCCGGGTTTGCCGGTAGAATTTAAAGCTACCGGTGCAGAAACCGAAATACCGGTTCAGGAGTAACAAAATAATTTGTGGCACCGGGGGAGGAGTCAATTCCCCGGTGTTTTTTTGTGTACGGGTAACGGTCAGTATCAGATTACTCTTACTATAATCATGGAAAGTGAAGGATAATAAAAGGTTATAAAGAAATAGTAACGGTAACCAGATTTCTTGAGCGGGGAGGTTTATTTATGCCGACAATATTTTTTTACGGTCCGGAATTAGATCCAGAAAAGAAGAGAACGCTGATTCGCGAGTTTACCGATTCAGCCAGTAAAGCAACCGGTCTTAACCAATCTGCTTTTGTAGTTTATCTTCGCAGTTCTTCGCCTGAAGAAGTTGGAGTCGGGGGCGAATTGCTGGCCGACAGAAAGAAGAGCAAATAAAAATTTTCCCGGGAAATAAAGGTACTATTATTGTCTGGGGATAAATGCTGTTTGATTTGTAAAAATCCGGCCGTAACGGTCTCTATTCATGATATGCGAAGGAATCTTTTAATCTATCAAACAGGAAGTGGTATTAGTTGAAAGGGCCGGTTAATGGTAAAAATGTAATGGTAGCAATGAGCGGTGGTGTGGATAGTTCAGTTGCAGCGCTGCTCTTGAAAGAAGCCGGATATGAGGCAATCGGTGTAACGATGCGCCTGTGGGTTGATTCGCGGGCTGAAGAGCAGGCAGATGAAGAGTCAAAAGGGTGCTGTGCCCGGGAAGACGTCTCCGATGCGCGCAATGTAGCCGCCATGTTGGGCATACCCCATTATGTTTATAATATGAAAGAAGAATTCTATCAAAATATAGTCTGCCATTTCATTACGGAGTATCTACACGGCAGAACCCCCAACCCCTGTGTTGAATGCAACCGGACGATTAAATTTTCTGCTTTGCTGCAGAAGGCCAGGGGGCTGGGTATTGACCTGCTGGCAACAGGTCATTATGTGCGCAACATTTTTAATGCTGAAGAAAACCGCTATATGCTTTTCAGGGGTATTGATCCGCAAAAAGATCAGAGTTATATGCTGTACATGCTTGATCAAAAACAGCTGGCTTCGCTGATATTTCCCCTTGGCGATAGAAGCAAAGAGCAAATTCGTGATATTGCCCTGGAAAAACAACTGCCAGTAGCGGGTAAAAGTGAAAGCCAGGAGATATGTTTTATTCCTGACAATGATTACCGTTCATTTATGGAGCGGACTTGCCCGGATGCAGTCCGACCCGGGGAAATTGTTTCGACTGACGGTGAAGTGCTGGGACATCACCAGGGAATTGTTTTTTATACAGTTGGCCAGCGCAAGGGCCTTGGTCTTACCACACCCGAGCCTCTTTATGTTATCCGCATCGATGCTCCTAACAACCGGATAGTGGTTGGCGGTAAACAGGAAGCTTACAGTTCCGGCCTGTTGGCCGAAAGCCTTAATTATATTTCCGGAATAATTCCCGAACAGCCGCTGGAGATTGAAGTAAAAATACGCTATCGTGCGCCTGCTGTCCCTGCAACGCTGTACCCCCCGAAGGAAGATTGTGCACGTATTGTTTTTGCCCAAAACCAGAAAGCAGTATCCCCCGGGCAATCGGCAGTATTTTACCGGGGGGAAGAAGTTTTGGGCGGTGGAATAATTAAATCATCGCTGGTATAAGCTGCAGGTTTATTATCTCCGGCAAGTTTTTTTAAAAAGCAGGCCAGAACTTTGTAATCTACCGGAGGGCAATTCCGGGCTGCATTGAATATAATATGTCATCGTAATATAATAAGTTACCGCTTTGTGAATTCGCAACCAGGAGGTTACTAAAATATGAGTCATATTTCTTTTCCCAGGATTTCAGCTGAAGAAGCGGCATCGATGATTGGACACGGGCAGACTGTTGCCTTCAGTGGTTTTACAGCCGCAGGATCTTCGAAAGCTATTCCCCGGGCCCTGGCCAGGCAGGCCAGGGAATTGCATTCTAAAGGTGAGCCTTTTCAATTAAACGTTTTATCAGGGGCTTCCACCGGGCGGCTGGATGATCTTTTAGCAGAGGCAGAGGCAGTTGCCTGGCGGGCTCCTTATCAGTCTTCGAAAGCAATGCGCAGCCAGATAAACAAACAAAAAATAGAGTTTACCGATATGCACCTATCTCATTTGCCGCAGGCTGTCCAGTTCGGTTTTCTCGGTAATATAGACTGGGCAGTAATCGAAGCTGCAGAGATAACATCTGACGGGCGGGTTTACCTTTCAACTTCGATAGGGGCTTCCCCAACCTTTTTAAGGAATGCCGAGAAGGTAATCATTGAGCTGAACCGGTATCACTCGGTACGCTTAAGCGAGATGGCCGACATAACAATGATGCCGCCACCCCCGCACCGCAGCCCAATTCAAATATTCCATCCTTTGAATAAGATTGGTCTGCCATATGCTTCGGTTGATCCGAAAAAAATTGTGGCTGTAATCGATAACAATGAACCAGACGGCATAGCTCCGATGGATGCTCCGGATGAAATAAGCCGGCGTATCGCTCACCAGGTTGTCGACTTTTTGATTGAAGAAATGCGGGCAGGGCGCATCCCTGCAGAATTTTTACCCCTGCAGGCAGGAGTTGGGAATATAGCCAATGCGGTAATGTCTTTCCTGGGAGACGATCCTGACGTGCCAGACTTTTTCATGTATACAGAAGTTTTCCAGGATTCACTGGTTGAACTGATGGAACAGGGGCATCTTTTAGGAGCCAGTACCTGCAGCCTTACTGTTTCGGACGATAATTTACAGCGTATCTATAACAACATGGATTTTTTTACTCCGCGGATTGTATTGAGACCGCAGGAATTTTCAAATAATCCCGGTGTTATTCGTCGGCTGGGGGTTATAGCCATTAATACTGCTCTCGAGTTTGACTTAAATGGTCATGCCAACTCTACCCATGTCTGCGGCACGGATATTGTTAACGGTATCGGTGGAAGCGGAGATTTTACCCGGAATGCCTACCTGTCAATATTTATGTCTCCTTCAACGGTAAAGGACGGCCATATTTCAACGGTTGTTCCGATGGTCAGCCATCCCGATCACAGTGAACACTCAGTCCAGGTTCTTGTAACTGAGCATGGGCTTGCCGATCTGCGCAGCCTCGGTCCGAAAGAAAAAGCTCGTACCATTATTAACAAATGTGCTCATCCTGATTATCGTGATTACCTGCATCGTTATGTTGCGGATTCCCCTTCAGGCCATATCAGCCAGAATTTGCGCACCAGTTACGATATGCATATTAACCTGATGGAAAAAGGAACCATGAGGATCTGGGAATAGCTCTGTCCTGCAGCGGCTGCATTCAGTTGCAAAGGAGGCAAAGTAATTGGCGGTTTACAGCAAAATAAAACAACTGGTTAATTCCGGCCGGAAAGCGGCGCTTATTTCGGTGGTATCCGCTGGAAACAATACTTCTCTGGCAGACAGAAAAATCATCATCTCTGAAGACAGGGTAGTGCAGAGTGGCTTAACGGTTGAGTTGACCAAACGGGTAGTAGCTGCAGCAGCTCCCTTTTTGAAAAAAGAGCAGAGCACAATTATAGAATTAAGCCCGGGTTATGAGGGAATTGAAAAAATATTTTTCCACTGCTTTAACCCGTCTCCCCATCTGATTATTTTTGGCGGTGGGTATGTTGGTGCCGCTCTTTGCAGGCTGGCGTCCCAGCTTGATTACGAGATTACCGTGGTTGACGATCGCCCTTCTTTTGCCGCGCAGGATGTTCACCCGGAAGCAGACAACCTGATCTGTGAATCTTTTGAACAGGCTTTTGATCAGATTGCACCCGGTTCTTCCGACTATATTGTTATCGTCACCCGGGGTCATCAGCATGATCGTCTCTGCCTGGAGAAAGCGTTGACAAGAGATGCTGCCTATATCGGTATGATTGGCAGCAGGAGGAGGGTTAAAGCCCAGCTTGAAAATATGGCTGCCGGCGGTTTTACAGAAGAACAGCTGGCTGCGGTCCATTCACCAATTGGTCTTCCCATCGGGGCGGTTACAGAAGCCGAAATTGCTTTAAGTATACTGGCAGAAATAACTAAAGTCAGGCGTACCAGCAGCAGTGGTGAAGCATTTCAGGAAAAAGTTTTGCAAGAGCTTGAACGTTTGGAAGAGGTGGGCGGCAAAGCAGTGCTGGCAACTATTATCACCGCGCAGGGCTCTACCCCCAGGAAGCCTGGCGCACAGATGATTATATTTCCCGATGGAACACTTAAAGGAACGATAGGCGGAGGGTGTGCCGAAGCGGAAGTGCGGCGTGAGGCTTTAAACTGCCTGGATAGCGGCAGGTCGGGCTTAATCAGGCTGAACCTTAGTGCCGATGCAGCGGCTGAAGAGGGTATGGCCTGCGGAGGGTTGATGGATATCTACCTGGAGTTCCTGCCTTCCGGGTGAGATAACCTGCTCGCGTAAATAAATGGCTATGGTAGAATAGAAGAACGGATGATAGAGATAATCAATGGCTGTTTAAATATTTTTAAAGAGGTGTTTAAATGAACTTACTGGTTGGTGTTTTAAAGAGACAGAAAGCAGCTCCAAGCTTCCTATTATGCTTTTTGCTTTTTTTCTTGTTATTTGGTTTAGTGTCGGTGGCTGATGCTGCTGATGAAGGTGAGCTTTATCTGACCATTCTGCATACCAATGATGAACACGGTTCGCTGATACCGCATTCGCCGGCAGTTGATTTTCATCCGCAGAGAGAAAATCCGACAATAGGTGGCTATGGACGCCTGGCTACTGCTGTAGATCAGATCAGAGCGCAGAAAGATACAGCCGGTGAACCGGTCCTGCTGCTTAATGCCGGCGATTTTGTCGGTGGATCACCTTACAGCTGGCTTGTTCCCGAGGGTTATGCTCCTGAATTAACTCTAAAGCAAAAAATTGGTTACGACGTTGTGATCATAGGCAATCATGAATATGATTACGGGCCGGATATACTGGCAGATTACTTTAAAGAGGCAGGGTATCCTGCCGCACACGAGCAAACAGTTGTCCTGGCATCAAATACAACCGCTCCTCCCGAACATCCCCTGGTCCGCGATGGGCTCTATAAAGAAAACCACATCATAGAGCTTGAAAACGGCCTCAAGGTGGGTCTTTTCGGGTTGATCGGTAAAGACGCTGCTTCTGTTACAGCTCCGCATGATCCGGTGGAGTTTACCGACCAGCACGAAGCAGCACGCGAAATGGTTGATCAGCTGCAGCAGCAGGGTGCCCAGATGATCGTGGCCCTTACCCATTCCGGGGTTGACGAAGATCGGGACCTGGCAAAAGATGTTCCCGGTATTAATGTTATTGTCGGCGGACACTGTCATACCGCTCTCTATGAACCGGTTATTAAAAATGGTACTGTTATTGTCCAGGCCGGTTATGTGCTTAGATACCTGGGGCAGCTTGAGTTGGCCTTTAATCCTACAACGGGTGAGGTTCGCCTCCGTAACGACGAAAATAATGAACCATATCTTCTCCCCCTTGATTACACTTACCCCCTCGATCCGGACGTTGATTATCTAATTGATCAATATACTGCTGAACTAAACACGCTGGTTGCCGAAAAAACAGGCGGACTTTTCCAGCATGTTCTCGATACAGTGGCAATCGCAGATTTTGAAATTCCCAATTATCCACCCCAGCAGGAATCACCTTTCGGCAACTTTGTAACTGATGCCATGCGCCTGGTTAGCTCGAATAAAATGGACCACAGGGCTGATTTTGCAGTACAGGCTAATGGTACTATCAGGGGCAGTGTAGAGCCGGGGACTATGCCTTATTCCCTGGGCAAAATATCAGTTTACGATTTAGCTGAACTAATCGGTCTTGGCATTGGCCCGGATGGTTCTGCGGGTTATCCGATCGTCGCAGTTTACTTAACCGGTGAAGAGGTATATCGCTTTATCGAAGTAGCCGCGCTGTTCACCGAGATGATGACAGATACTTACTTCCTGCAGTTTTCCGGTTTGCGCTATGAGTATAACCCACAGAATGCAATTCTTTTCACAATACCTTTTATCGATCAACCCCTTCCCACCACCCGGGCGGTTACAAGCGTCGAACGTTATGTTGGTGAAGGTTGGCAGTGTGATGATGATGATCTCTATGTTCCTATAAAAAGGGGCGATGATGAGCTCTACTCTCTGATCACTGATTCTTACCATGTTTCGTTTTTGCCGATGATTGGCGAACTATTACCCCAGCTGGAAATTGTTTTAAAAGACCGGGATGGTAATCCTGTTGATGTTGATGAAGTAGATAAATTAATTGTGCATACAAATGATCAAGAGCTAAAGGTTTGGGCAACAGTTTTAGAATATGCTGCCAGCCAGCCTGTAGGAGATTCAGGCCTGCCCGAGGTGGATTCCAATTACGCCGCCACGGCCGGAAGGATTAATACGACCTGGACCATACCGCATATAACCTGGCCAATCCTGATTCTTGTTGTCCTGATTGCTTTAATTGTATTCATGATCAGGCGCAGGAAAATGCGCCGGAAAGCAAGCTAAAACCTGGTAGACACTATTATGTATTTATGCTACTTTTAGGCATACAGTGAAAATACGGAGCTGATGAAAATGCAAAACATAGCCTGGATAGACGGAATATATAGCGATCTTTCTGAAGCAAAAGTATCTATTGAAGATCGCGGCTATTTGCTTGGTGATGGCGTTTATGAAGTAATCAGGGTTTACAACGGACAACCATTTTACCTTGACGCCCACCTGCAAAGGCTGCATAGAAGTGCCGAAGCGATTAGAATCAACTTACCCTTAAGCATAGAACAAGTTAAAAAAACTGTTTTGGAACTGGTTGAAAAAAGCAGCTGTTCTGAGGGTTATATCTACATGCAGCTAACCAGGGGCAGCGCCAGCCGGGATCATCTCTTTCCCGCCGATACCGCACCTTCCCTGGTTATGTATGTTCGCGAACTTAAACCCATTCCTGAAATCGATGCTGTTAAGCCGCAGATGGCCATCACCCTGCCGGATGAACGCTGGTTAAACTGCTATATTAAGAGCACCAACCTGCTGCCAAATTTGCTGGCGAGGCAGAAAGCTGCCGAAGCGGGAGCTGTTGAAGCTTTACTATACCGTCAAGGTGGTATAGTAACTGAAGGAACCCGGTCTAATGTATTTGCCGTTGTTGACGGGAAGGTGAGAACCCATCCGGCGACCAACCTGATTCTGGCCGGGATTACAAGGGGCATTGTTATTGATATCATTCAGGAGTTATCAATACCCTTTTTAGAAAAGCCTTTCAACCTGCAGGAGTTGGAAACAGCTGAAGAAGTATGGGTTACCTCTACGACGATGGAAGTTAATCCTATAAAGGCGGTTGACAATAAGCTGCTTAAATCTCCCGCTCCCGGGCCTGTCTGTAAACAATTAATGGAAGCATTTCGCAACAAGATAGCGGCAAACTGTTTAGAGGATGTGAAATAATTGCCGGCTGCTGTAAAAAAAGTTGCTTCTATCCTGGAGGAGCTGGCTCCTGTGTCAATTGCCCTGCCGGGAGATCCGGTCGGGCTGCAGCTCGGAAATCCCGAAACAGAAGTTACAAAAATACTTGTTTCACTTGACCCTGATCAGGCTGCCTTAGAAGAAGCAGTTGCAAGAGGGGCAGAGATGCTGGTCACCCATCATCCCCTGTTTTATCAGAAACTTTCCTCGATCAATGAAGGTTCCCCTGAAGGGGCCTTGATTGCAGAGGCAATCAGGAACAAACTAAATATTTATAGCGCACATACAAATTATGATATTACTCCGCAGGGTGTGTCCTATCAACTCGCTAAAAAACTCGGTTTGCCTGTTGAAGGAGCGGAAGTTTTAGAGGTAACCGGTAGCGATCAACTGCTTAAGCTGGTTGTGTTTGTTCCCGCCGGCCACGAGGATAAGGTCCGTGATGGTATTGCAGCAGCAGGGGCAGGACAAATAGGCAATTACAGCCATAGCACTTTTCAAACCGACGGTACCGGCACTTTCATGCCTGGTGTGGGAACAGATCCATATCTGGGCAGCAGGGGACAGCTTGAAAAAGTTACAGAACTGCGCCTGGAAACTATTTTACCGGTTTCCCGCCGCCATGCGGTTATTGAAGCGTTAAACCGGGTCCATCCTTATGAAGAAGTAGCTTTTGATCTCTATCCCCTGGATCTTGATGGAAAGACTATCGGCCTGGGACTGATCCTGGAGCCGGATAAACCACTTCCCATAGAAGAACTGGTGCAGTTATGCCGGGATCGACTGAATGCTGATGATATTCGCAGCTTTACGGCAGGTCAGAGCTCGTTTAATCGGATCGCTCTTTGTGGTGGAAGTGGTGGTTCGTTAATCGAACAGGCTGTTCGGAGAAAAGCAGATATTCTTATTTCGGGGGATTTCCGGTATCACGATCTAAAAAGGGCTGAAAGTATGGGATTAGCGCTTGTTGATGCCGGGCATGATGCCACGGAAAGGCCCGGAGTTGATTATCTCAGGCAGTACCTGGAAAAGGAACTGCAGGCGGGTGGCTTTGGAACCGAAGTTTGCCTGCAAACATCGGAAGGAGCAAAATGGCACTAATTTTAACGGGTAGGTTAACACCTACCCGTTTTTGCTGCTATTACAGGATTAAGGGGTGTGTTGGATGCAGTTAAAATTACTGTGGGACTTACAGGAGCTAGATCTTAAGATCAAGGCCCTGGAGGAAAATATTGAGGAAGCCCCTCTTTTGAGCGGGGTAGATGAAGCATCCGAAAAATATGAAGAACTGAAAACTGAGATTTCGGAAAAAGAAAACCTGCTCAAGGAAGACCGTAAAACTTTGAAAAATCTTGAAATGCGAACTCAGAAGATTGTCGATGACAGGAAAGAGTTAAGCGATAATATGTACGGGGGCACGGTAACCAGCGTCAAGGAGTTAGAACAGATGCAGCGCAAGATGGAACTGCTTGCCGAAGAAAAGGTAAAAATAGAAGATGAAATATTGGTCCTCATGGAGTCCATTGAAGAACAGGAAGAGCTGCTAAAAAAGAAACAATCAGACTTGGAACAATGCAAACAGGATTTGCAAAAGAAAGAAGCCAGACTTGCAGAGGACCTGGAGCGCTTTAATCGTGAGCTGGAAAGCCTCAGAATGGAACGTATAAAGGCCGCAGAAAAAATAGAACCAAAATATATCAATAAATACAATATGCTTGCTGAGAAACACCAGGGGGAGGCGCTGGCCAGGGTAGATAATGATATTTGTGGCGGTTGTCGTGTATTTATCTCTTCCGGGCTACGCGGTCATCTTTACAATCCTGGAGCTATGGTGTATTGTGAAAACTGCGGACGTTTGCTGGTCAGGCTTGATAGTTAGATTAAGTCTGTTTTTTTAATAAACAAGGTAAAAAGTTTTTTTGAAGCATGACCTGTTATGTCTGTGATATTAGCTTAATCAAGCCGGGGCGTATACCCGGCAGCTAAACTATTAAAAGAATCCGGGGGGATTAGTGTTGGCAAGAAAAAAAGAAAGGCAAAGACCCACAAATTTAAAAAATCAGCGGTGGGCCGGCATCGTTGCGGCTATCCTGGCCCTGGGGATGCTGGTCTCAGTCGTAGGGGCTTACATCGGTCAGACAGTCGGAGGTGGAGGAGCGCCTCTTTCCGAACAACAGGCAGAACCTGAACCTGAAGATTACCTGAATTATTATGAAGGCGAAGTAGAACGACTGGAAGAGCAAATTCAGGATGGCGAAGTCAGTGAAGCTATGCTGCTGGAGTTGGCCGAAAACTACCGCTATTTAACTATAGTCCAACAGGTATTCTTTGATGATCGGGAAGCGGTAAAAGAATACGAGGAAAAATTGGTTTCGATATTTTCTGACCTGGCTGAACTGGAGCCGTTAAACCCTACATACCGTCTTGAGTTGATTAACCTTTATATAGAGCAGGGTGAAGATGAAGATTTAATTGCCGCTGAAGTTAATGTAGCTCAGGAGCTTTTACGTGATGACCCTGATCCGATGCTCCATCTTTCCCTGGTGCAGCTTCTTTCTATTGCCGGCAAAGATGAGCTAATGGAGGAAGAGGCAGAATGGCTTGATGATTACCTTGGTTCAAGAGCTGCCTCAGGCGTGGCTGATAATGAAGAGCTTTTTTATTACGCTCTCCTGCTCGGTGAATACAGGGGAGACCCTGCTGCCGCTGAAAACATTCTGGAAGACATATTGGAAGAGGAAAGCGAGGAAAGCGCTATTTACCAGAATGCCTTGAGTTATCTCGAGTATTTCCGTGCCAATAATGATGAACAGGAGATTATATTCGAGTAAAGCCGGGGAGGATAAGGCCAAACAGATGGAAAAGCAAGACATGCTCCTAATTTTTGAAGAGCTGCGAAATCGCCTCATTATTGTTGTTGTAACGGTCTTTGTTTTTGCTGTTGCAAGTTTTGCCTTTGCTGATTATATCCGGCAGTTCTTGCTTATACCTGCTAACCTTGCTTATGCAGGTCTGGAGTCAGATAATCTAGAGCTGCAGCTTGTCTTTTTAACCCCTTCTGAAGCTCTTTTAGCTAACCTGCGCCTGGCTTTTATAACCAGTGCAGCAGTAACATTGCCAATAATTCTATATCAGCTGGTTGCTATTGCGATGAAAGTTGTCGGGCGGGCAAGAAAGTCAGCTGTTATACTAACTATTGTTATGTACATATTGTTTGGCCTGGGTTCTTCGTTTGCATATTTTGTAGTTCTACCTTTTGCCCTAAACTTTTTTATCGGGTTTTCCGGGGCAGACCTGGTTCCTACCTTTAGTATTGCCCGCTATTTAACCTTTTCGACATCATTTATTTTTTCTTTCGGCGCAGTGTTTCAGCTTCCGGTTCTTTTTTGGTTTTTGGGGAGCATAGGTCTGCTCAATACCACGTTTTTACGCCGCAATCGAAAATTTGCCCTGCTTATTGTCGTAATTTTTTCTTCTGTTATAACTCCACCTGATATATTCTCCCAGATTTTGATGACTATTCCTTTAATGTTGCTCTATGAATTAGGAATATTTATGGTGTACCTGGCCTGGCGTAAGAAGAAAGAACCTGATCAAGTTGAAACAACGGACACTACAGCCGGTTAAAGGATAATAAATCCCGGTTCTTGTGGGTTCATACGATTATATCCTGAAAGGCAGTCGATTTAGTTGAAAATAGCCGGTGATGGCGATTACAAGGGAGATATTTTAAACGGCCTGCCGCATGGCCGGGGCACTGTAACCTGGCCTGACGGCAGCAGGTACAGTGGTGAATGGCAAGAAGGATTATTTCATGGTGAAGGTACTTTTATCTGGTCAAATGGGGATAAATATGAAGGCCTGTGGCAGGCAGATCAGATGCATGGCCAGGGCACCTATTATTTTGCCGACTGGCGTAAGTATAGCGGTCAGTGGCAGAATGACCAGATGCATGGCCGGGGCACTTACTATTGGCCCAGTGGTGAAAAGTATAATGGTGACTTTAAAAATGGTCTTTATGAGGGTGAGGGCACCTATTCCTGGCCTGACGGCAAGGTTTATAACGGTCAGTGGAAAAACGCTTTGCGCAGCGGTGAAGGTGAAATGGTCTGGCCTGATGGAAAATGCTACAGGGGCCAGTGGTGTGAAGACCGTAAAGAGGGCAAAGGCATACAAATATGGCCTGATGGCAGGCGTTATGAAGGCCGGTGGAAAGAAAACCTTATGCATGGTCAGGGGATTTATACCTTTGCCGATGGCTCTTGCTATGCCGGGTACTTTAACAAGGGTTCTTTCGGCGATAAAGGTAAGTATTATTTTCCTGACGGCGCCAGTTATAAGGGTTCTTTGCATGAAGGCAAGCCTCACGGAAAAGGTAAAGTTCAGTTTCCAGATGGTAAAGAATTTCGCGGAACCTTTGAATATGGCCTTGACAGTGGACGGGGTGCCTGTAGTTATCCGGATGGTTCCAGGTATGACGGGGAGAGTAAAAATAACCTCCCCCATGGTGAAGGTAAGCTAATTTTTAATGATCGTGCAACCTATGAGGGCATGTTTATAGAAGGAAAACCTGCAGATAGTGGAACCTATTATTTTAGTGATGGCTCTGCATACAGTGGTGATTTGTTAAATGGTCGGCCTGATGGTGCAGGCAGTGTCATATTTAAAAACGGGATTACATATAACGGTGAGTTTAAAAAAGGAATGAAACATGGCAGAGGCGCTCAAAGCTGGCCGGATGGTTCAAAGTATGATGGACAGTGGGTTGAGGGTCAGATGGAAGGAAAAGGCGTTTTTGCTTCTGCTGCCGGGGATTTTTATGAAGGCAGCTTCAAAAACAATGTCCGCAGCGGAAAGGGCACTTTAAAGCAGGCAAATGGATCTGTATTTTCCGGAAGCTGGGAAAATGGGTCTATGCACGGCCGGGGAAGCTGTAAATATGCTAATGATGGAAGTTATGAAGGTGAATTAGCAGGCGGTAAATTTCATGGCTGGGGAGTTAGGACCTTCAAAGATGGAAGTAGTTATACCGGTCGATGGTGGAAAGGCCTGCGCCACGGTTATGGCACCTGCATTTCAAATTCTGGTCAAGAATACGGAGGTTATTGGCTATTTGATCAAAAATGCGGCCGAGTAGTTTTAAAGACAGCCACGGGGGTAAAAAAGAAAGGATTCTGGTTTCTGGGCCTGGGGCCGTTTGGTTTAAAATTACTGGAATAATTGATATTTCTTTGCCTTGATAAAAGGTTTTCAGAGGCTTTATCGCCAAGTATATAATGAAAGGAGTTTGATGAAATGGTTCCTGAGAATGAGCAAAAACTGTATGATCTTTTTAATCAACTTGGAATTGCCTATACACGTTATGAGCACCCCCCGGTTTATACGGTTGAAGAAGCGAAGGAATACTGGAAGGATATAGAGGGTGCTCATTCAAAAAATCTATTTTTACGGAACAACAAGGGTAATCGTCACTACCTGGTTGTGCTGGAACAGTCAAAAAAGGCAGATATAAATGATCTTTCAGCCAGGCTGGCTGCCGGTAAACTTAGTTTTGCCTCCGAGCGGCGTCTAAAAGAACACCTGGGCCTTGAAACCGGCGCCGTTTCCCCTTTCGGCTTGATCAATGATCAAAAAAAGGCCGTAACTGTAGCCTTAGATCGTGATTTGAAAAAAAAGGGCATTGTTAATTTTCACCCCAATGTCAATACAGCAACAATCAGTCTTTCTTTTGAGGATTTTCAAAAGTTCCTTAAACATTGCGGTAATGAAGTGGTAGACATCTAGCAAGGAGGATTTTTCCCTTGAAAGGATTAAAGAGTATTCAGGGTTTTCTTCAGCAGGTTACAGGTGCTTTTGCCGGGGTCGTCGATATTGAAATAGGAGTAATCAGCAAAGACCTGGAAGTAATTGCCGGAAGTGGTTACTTTGAAAAAGAAGTCGGCTCCATTTACGATGATGGCTGTATGACCCATAAAATAATTTCCTCAGCTAATGAAGAATCAATATTAGTTGAAAACACCTCCCATGCCATTTGTTGTGCCGAATGCGATTACTCCGATAATTGCATCGTACTGGCTTTTTTGATGCAGCCGATTTCTTTTAACGAACAAAAGATCGGCACTATTTCCCTGCTTGCCCTCAAAGAACAGCATCGGCGTAAACTTCTAAATCAGCAAAAAAAAATGCAAAACTTCCTGAACAAGCTCTGCAATATCATAGTGATGTCGCTTAACGAAAAGAAAATGGAAACTAAAGTAGCAAGCTTGATGAACCAGTTCAGGGATGTAATCAATTCCACCTACGAGGGAATCATTGCTATTAATTCACAGGGCAAAATAACAAATATTAACCTTGCGGCCGAAACAATCCTGGGCCTGGGGCACAACAGCCATAACGGCCTTCACATCAGCCGATTGTTTCCCGATTTTAGGGTAGCTGATGTTATCAGTATGAGGAATAATGCCGGCAGTGAACAATACTACGGAAAAGAAATAAAGTATATTGATTCCGGTAAAAAAGAGATGCGTCTTTTTTATAACATTACTCTCATGCATGAAGAAGACCGCGTGTCCGGGGCCGTTCTTTCATTTAGGAAAAAGGAAGAAGTGGAAGAGATGGCGACCAGGATTATGAAAGAGAATAAAAAGTTAACCTTTTCCGGGATAATAGGTACCAGCAGCGAAATAACTGAAATAAAAAATAAAATGAAACTTATATCGGCAACCGATTCCACTGTTCTTATTCGTGGTGAAACAGGGACCGGTAAAAGTGTTTTTGCCCGGGCAATTCATGAGGAAAGCCCCCGCAGGAAAAATTCCTTTGTTGCAATCAGCTGCGCGGCAATTCCCGCCCCTCTGCTTGAATCGGAGCTTTTTGGTTATGAAGAAGGCGCCTTTACCGGCGCAAGGAAGGGCGGTAAACCGGGTAAATTTGAAATTGCCGACGGGGGGACCATTTTTTTGGATGAAATAGGTGATATGCCTCTTGATTTTCAAGTTAAACTGCTGAATGTTATTGAAAATAAAAATATAGCCCGCATCGGCGGCGTCTCATTTCGAGATGTTGATGTGCGCATTATTACTGCAACCAACCGGGATCTTGAAGCACTAATCAGTGAAGGAAAATTTCGTGAAGATCTTTATTACCGTATCAATGTCATTCCCTTTACCCTGCCCCAGCTGCGTGATCGTAAAGATGATATCCTGCTTTTGATGCATCATTTTCTTGACTATTATGCAGTTCGCTTAAATAAAAAAATTAATGGTTTCAGGGAAGATGCCAGGGAAGCCCTTTTGGCCTACCCCTGGCCAGGGAACGTCAGGGAGCTGGAAAACGCCATTGAATACGCGGTTAATGTTGAGGC
>SKZS01000182.1 GCA_007127255.1 Syntrophomonadaceae bacterium
ATAAGAGTTTCTAATAATCCGTTCTCGGCTGAATTTCTGGTATTAAATAATCTTCCATACAATTTAATGTATCGACAAAAATGCACATAGATATAGTTACTCCTTAGCCCGGTGATTGGTTATCTAAGTTGGCGCTTCTTTTTGCATTTTTCTGTTGGAATGAATATTACGCACAGTTACTGCTGTTAATACAATTGCACCGCCGACAAGAGCCCATCTGCCGGGTGCTTCGCCGATTATAAGGTAGACCCAGATAGGGTTAAGAAGGGGATCGAGGGTCTGAACCAGGATAGCATCGAGAGCTGCCACGAACTTTATTGCAGTGGAAAAAATGATAAAGGAAAGGCCAATTTGGAGGACTCCCATGTAAAGTATTGCGATGCCGTCGAATATAGTTGGAACCTGTTGAAAGTAGAATGGAAAGCAGAATAACATCGTAGTCAGATTGCCCAGAATAACCGTTTCAAGCGGCGAGGCATCTTTTTGCAGCCGCATGCAGAGTATAAAATATGATAAGGTTATGCCGCTGCCTACTGCCATAACGTTGCCCCAGATGCCACTAAACGACATACGGTCAAAGAAGAACAGAAACATACCCCCGATAACTATACCAATTATTACCCAGTCAAATCGTGAAACCTTTTCTTTAAGAAACCATGCACCCAGTATAGCTGTGAAAACTGGTGCAGTATACTGCAGCAGAATAGCATTTGCAGCAGTAGTCATTTTGGTGGCAGTAACGAATAATATCATTGTTAATGCATACGCTATAGCTCCTGATACCTGGGGAAAAGACCATGTAAACTGCAGGCGCCCGCGCATTAAAAGAAGCATGACAGCTGCGGCGATGGCGCTGCGCATTCCGGCAATAGCCATGGGGTTTAGGTCAATTAATTTGATAACAAGTCCGCTGGTGCTCCAGAGAAATGCTGAAAATGCAAGGCAAAGTAAAGCTTTATTGGGGTGCATGTAATTTGTTCCGGTTATTGCCTGGATCACGTGGGACCTCCACCGCAGTGAATATTAACAGGGATTAGATTCCCGAACAATATATCATAAAAACCATAAAAGCTGCAAACACATTGAAATTAATTAGAAACAGTTATCATCAATGAAAAGTATATAACAATTTGGCTATAAGAATAAAGAGCTTAGTTTATTTTTTGAATGGATTTAAAAGGTATGGTAAGATTGTTTTAAATTATCATTAAATGCAGGGCATATTGAAAGGGGCAAAAAATGGCCCGTAATTCTGTAAAAATCGGGATTGTAATGCTTGTAGCGTGGATTATTCCGTTGTTCGGTATTATCCTGGCTGTGACAGGACTGGTCACAGGCATAGCAAGTGTCCCGTCTTCAAGGCGAGATTTAGCCAGGGCAGGCATATTTCTAAACAGCCTGGGACTGGGATTGTCCCTGCTTAACCTTACTGTCAGTATATACTTCTTGTTATCGAGTGACTTCGATCTGCAGCTGTTGTTGGAGCAGCTCAATTAAATGCTAATAACCCGATCTGCTCCTAAAAGTAAATCGGCTATATCATACATATTGCTGACCAAGCCTGCTTTATGTTTCTCTTTAAGCTCATAATAATCAAGGCATGTGCCGCAGACCAGGATTTGCACGCCATTTTGTTCCAAATACCCGAGTTCTTCTATCACCGGTGAGTCTGCAATGCTGAGCTTTACCCCGGAATTCATGAAGATGATAGCTGCGGGCAGCTGATCTCGCTTTGTCAGGGTGTAAATAAAATTGCGCATCAGCATTGTGCCCAGCTCTCTGCTGCCCTTACCCATTTCATCTGTGGCGATAAAAAGGACTGGTTTCTCCATGCCTGCTTCATCTTTTACGGATAACGGCTCTGGTGCTTTTTGCTCAGATTTCCCGGGAATAGTGATTAAAAACTGATTATTATCTTTTTCCCATGCTGGACTCCGGCCCTGATTTTTGGCAAAGCGTAGCACATTCTCACGAGCCGTTTCGTTATCGACAAGGACTTGAATTATTTTATCAGGTTCCCTGGCTAAAACATCTTTTGTCTTAAGCACAGGCTCGGGACAATTGAGACCGCGGCAATCTATTTTCTTCATCAGCTTAGACCTCCCACATAAATTTGTATTTAGTTTATCCAGGTCATTTCGGACGGAAGTTTAATTACCTGGAGTCAGAGGTTGGAAAATCAATAACCTCCAGTTTAGCACTACAGCGAAAGATTGCTAAATTAGCGGCCCCATGGCTTAGCGGACTCTGTTTTATAACAAAAGTTTCGCTGTAGTACTAGCCAATTAATCAAATGTATATTTTTACCTGCTGGCTATCCCGCAGCAAGTGCCGTGATATCTTTAAGGGCGCCCACCAGGTAGTCAATGTCCGCATAAGTGGTAAAATAGCCCGGGCTTAAGCGTATAGTTCCCGCCGGGAATGTGTTAATCGCTTTATGGGCAAGAGGCGCGCAGTGCAGGCCGGTTCTGCATAATATACCGTAGCTGTTTTCCAGGATGTAGCCGATTTCGCCGGAATCAACATTATTGATTGTAAAAGAGATTATTAAAGAGGCGGCTTCTTTGCTATCCGGGCCATAAATAGTCAGGGCAGGCAGCTCCAGCAATTTGTCATATAAGTATGACCTGATCTTATGTTCATGCTTCATAATTGTTTCTATGCCTGTTTCTTCAATAAATTTGAGGCCTTCCAACAGTCCGGCCAGGCCGGAATTGTTTAAAGTGCCTGCTTCAAGCCTTTCTGGCATGCTTTCAGGGTGCCGGTCTATCTCTGATTGTGAACCGGTGCCACCTTCTCTCAGCGGTTTTAGGTCAAGTCCCGGACGAACATACAGGCCGCCTGTCCCCGTCGGCCCCAGCAAGCTTTTATGGCCGGTAAAGGCAATCATGTCAATTTC
>SKZS01000197.1 GCA_007127255.1 Syntrophomonadaceae bacterium
TAAAGACAATAATGGCCGAACGAAAGAGGTTAGATACTACACTCATCACAGCAGGCGACAGGTTCAGGTAATTAAGGGCAAGATATAACCCGATAGTTACTATCAGCCAGCGCAGGGGCCCGTCAAAGGAGAGCACTATAGACCTGTCAATATCGGTTTTGGTCTTGTAGGTCAATCCTAGAACAACACCAAAAACAATGCGGGCAGCAACATTTTTGATCAGCAGGGCCAGTAAAACTATCAAGGCTGCCACAGCCAGCCGCATCCATATGCTGTCATGTATTATTATTATTTCCCATAGCTGAGCAATACTTTCAACCATCAAGCAGCACCTCCATGCACTAAGTCAGCAATCTTAACAAAACGCATCTATTTTCCGTAAGGCAATCAATGCTTTTGCCGCACTTCCTGTTCCGAACAATATTTGTTAGCTTACAACATCAAATTTACTTTCTATAACTGGAAGGCCTATCCTGCTTTTTAGAGGAAATATTTTACGAATATTTTAAAAACCGTAATGGCAAGGTTTGGTTGCCCCGGCCGGCATAATTTGCCTACCAATATAATTGCCCTCATTTTAAAGCCAGCAGCAGTTGAAATAATCACCTCGCGTTGTCTTTATAGTATTATTGCTATTTTCAGGGCAGAGACAATAGTTTATAATAATAGCCAGTATTAATATGGGAGGGAAATAATGAACTACAGAACCGGGATAAAACTCTTCTATTTAATCGTGGCAATTTTTCTTGTCGCCGGTTCATTTTTCCTCCTCAGGGAAGCAGGGTCGAAGCCTGCCACCGGTTTGCCAGCGTCACAAGAGGCTCCCCCTGATAATCTCCCTGTCACGGAAACTTCTGCTGTAAAGGAACTGATTTTTTATCCGCGATCACCCGCCCCGGGGGATTTTATAATAGTTGAAGCAGGCCCGCTTGATAAGGACGTCAATGCCGAACTGGTAATTGATTTTCCAGGTAATATCTCCAGGTATTATCACCTGGGCGGTATCCTTTATGCTGTAGTTGCGATCAGTTATAACACCACTCCCGGCAGTTATAACCTGGAGGTATATATCGACAACGGCGAAGCTGAGAGCAGCACATTATCGGCCGAATTCACTATAACCGACAAAGAATTCCGGACCTCACAGTTCACCATGCCGCCCAGCCGAACTGAAGGTTGGACTGCAGAGCGCCTGGCTGAAGACCGGGAAAAAGTCCGCCTGGCCCGTGAAAATACTGAACCGTATCCCCTGTGGCTTGAAAGATTTATCATTCCCCTGGAAGGGCGAGTTACTTCTGAATACGGAGCAGTAAGAATTATCAATCAAAATCCGCCACGGAGACACGCCGGAATAGATATAGCCACCGATGAAGGCGAACCGATCATCGCCCCTAACCGCGGTATTGTCAGGCTCGCTGAATTCTTGTTATCCGGAGGATACACGGTAATCATCGACCACGGGCTCGACCTTTCCAGCACTTATATGCACCTGCACACGCTATCGGTCGAAGAAGGAGATCTTGTCGAGCGCGGTGATAAAATCGGCACTGTCGGCATGACCGGCTACGCTACCGGACCACATCTGCACTGGGAGGTAAATATCGGGCAAACTCCGGTTAACCCTGAGCAGCTGATGGCTAATGAACTTCTCTGGATTCCTCCCGCTTATGCTGCAGAAATTATTAAAAGAGGTGAGTAAAGATGTTGTCAAAGAAAGCGCTTGGCATTAACCCTTCGCCAACCATGGCTATTGACAGCAAGGCCAAGGAAATGAAGAGCCAGGGAATTGATGTAATCGGCTTCGGGGCCGGCGAACCTGATTTTGACACCCCGTTGCACATCAGGGAAGCGGCAATCAAAGCGATCAATGAAGGCCATACCCGCTATACACCGGCAGCAGGCACCCCTGAACTAAAAGAAGCCATCACCGACAAGTTAAAAGTTGAAAACAGCCTTGAGTACTCGCCGGCGCAAATTGTTGTCAGTAACGGGGCCAAGCATGCCCTCAGCAATGTTTTTACAGCCCTGCTCAACCCCGGTGACGAGGTCATGATACCTGTACCGTACTGGGTCACTTATCCAGAGCTGGTCAGTTTAAACGACGGCGTGCCTGTGCCGCTCGAAACAAGTGAAGATACTCAATTCAAGGCTACCCTGACCGATATGGAGAAAGCTTATACAAACAAGTGCAAGGCTTTTGTTATGAACAGCCCCTGCAACCCCACGGGCCAAATTTACAATGAGGAAGAGCTGAAAACAATTGCAGATTTTTGCTGCGAACGAAACATCTATATCATTTCTGATGAAATATATGAACATCTGATATACGGCAATCATCGTCAATTCAGCCCAGCTGCCTTTAATGAACAGGTCAGAAACCTGACAATCGTAATAAACGGTGTTTCAAAAAGCTATGCAATGACAGGCTGGCGGATCGGTTACTCCGCTTCATCTCCGGATATAGCCAGGGTGATAGCCAGCATTCAAAGTCATACGGCATCAAATCCAAACTCGATAGCTCAAAAAGCAGCAGTGGCTGCCCTGCGCGGCCCCCAGGAGTGTGTCGAGGAAATGCGGATCGCTTTTGATGAGCGCCGCAGGTATATGTATGATCAAATCAAGAACATCCCCCTCCTCAATGCCCTTGAACCGCAGGGAACGTTCTACATGTTTATCAGCGTGGCTGAGGCTATCGGTAAGTCTTACAGGGGACAAATAATATTCGGAAGCGATGACTTTGCCGCCCATCTGCTGGAAAGCAGAAAGGTGGCCGTCGTGCCGGGAACCGGCTTCGGTGCGCCCGATTATGTGCGCCTTTCTTTTGCCACCTCGATGGATAATATAGTTGAGGGTTTAAAGAGAATCGGCGCTTTTGCCGGAGACTTAGAATAAA
>SKZS01000004.1 GCA_007127255.1 Syntrophomonadaceae bacterium
AACGCTGGGCTGCCAACAGGTAGCATTGGAACGATCTCGGTTCATAAATTAAAAGAACGGTTAAAAAGCAAGGAAGACGTTTTACTACTCGATAACCGGGCCAAGAGTGAGTGGGAAAGCGGTCATATTGAAGAAGCAGTACTGGCACCGGCCCCTGATATGCGCCAGCCAGCAGACGATTGGAACCCGGAAGAAGAAGTAATCGTGCACTGCAACACCAGTAACCGCTCTATGACAGCTGCCAGCCTTTTGAAACAGAAGAATTTCAAAAAAGTAACCAACGTTTTAGGCGGAACAACTGCCTGGAGCGCTGCCGGGTTACCGATGAAATCGGAAGGTGAAAAATAATGTTTATTCTAAGAAGCATTTTTGTAGACCCCTGGCCCTTCTGGGCCGGGGGCATTGTAATCGGACTGCTGGTGCCCCTGCTTTACTACTATTTTAATACAGCTCTGGGCGTATCAACCGGTTATGGCAACCTGGTTAAAATATTTCTGCCTGCAAAGAATCTGCAGTGGATAAAAACCAAGTATACGGAAACATACAGCTGGCGAGTTTATTTTATTATCGGTATTATCCTCGGGGGTCTGCTCTCCGCAATTTTGAGCGGAAACCTGGGCATAACCACTGAAATGGGTCGCTTTACAGCAATAGCAGGGTGGCCGGCAGTTTTAAATGCTGTTTTCTTTTTTGTGGGAGGCATTTTGCTCGGTCTGGGAGCCCGTATAGCCGGCGGCTGCACCTCCGGCCACAGCATCCACGGCATCGCCAACCTGCACATCTCAAGTATTTTAGCAACAATTTTCTTTATAATTGGTGGTATCATTACCGCTAATATTGTCCGCAGCCTGTTCCTGGGAGGTGCCTGGTAATGGATAAAAAGTTAGGTTTCTTAGCATTCGGGATTTTATTTGGGTTTGCCCTCAGCCGGGTCGGGGCATCCGATTACGACCTGATTGTAGGCATGTTTGTCGGCCAGGACTATAAATTGGTTGGGGTTATGGCAACCGCAATAATTGTCGGCGCCTTAGGCATGCAGGTTCTGAAGAAATTCGCCCAACCCGTTAAAAGCGGTGAACCGCTAAAAATCAGTTACAAGGAACTGAAAAAATGGAGTATTGCCGGTGCCCTGCTTTTCGGCTTCGGCTGGGGCATTACAGGGGCCTGTCCGGGCACAGTTTTAGCCCAGGTCGGTGAAGGCAAACTTTTCGGCCTGTTTACTTTTACCGGAATGATCTGCGGAACCTATATCTATGCCCGTTTGAAAGAAAAACACCCGGACCTGTAAACAAATACTCAAATAAAGTTCAACAATTGGGGTCAGGCCTCAGAATTGAACTTGCTCCCACCTGCTGTTTATTTATCGTTAAATAAACAGGCAGCAAGGCATGTCCCCAATTCCATTTATTTTTCAATCCCTTTGCGGGCAGGGACTCTTTTATCCATATAATGCTTAATACAGCGCATTTCTGTAACCAGGTCCGCTTTATCGATAATTTCCTGCGGAGCGCTGCGCCCTGTTAAAATCATCTCCATACCCGCAGGGCGGGCCTCAATCAAGGCACAAACATCCTTAACTGTTAACAAATTGCCATGAACTGCAGCCATGATTTCATCGAGAATCAGAATATCACAGGTTTCATTTTCAAGAACTGTCCTTACCTTCTCTAATTCAGCCACTAAACGCTGTTTAAGTTCTCTTTTTTCCTTTTCACTTAGTGAACCAAAGAATTTGTTTGTTTCACCAAGACGGACAATTTCAAACTTCCCGCCCAGAGCAGAAGCACTATCAAGTTCACCACTGTGTGCTCCCTTTAAAAATTGAAACATGATTACCTTAAAGCCTCCACCTACAGCTCTCAGGGCAAGCCCAAGGGCAGCGGTAGTTTTGCCTTTACCATCTCCGGTGTAAACCTGCACGTAGCCTTTTTCCATATACAACCTCCTCCACCTTGTTTAATATTAGCCTAACAAATTCTATCTGTCACTAAACAGAGCCAAACTTTTGCAAGGTAAACAATTATCACATATACTATTTATATATAAATCGTTGCGGCTGCTAAAAGGAGGAGCCAAACATGACAGATTATGCAAACAGCTCTATCCCCGAAAGAAGCCTCAAATTTAAAGCCCATCCCTGGCATGGGGTTTCTCTTGGTGAAAACTGGCCCCAGGTTGTTAACACCTATATCGAAGTTGTCCCCAGTGATACCGTAAAATATGAGCTGGATAAAGAAACAGGCCTGTTAAAAATTGATCGCCCTCAACTTTATTCCAGTATCTATCCTACTCTTTACGGCATGCTTCCGCAAACTTACTGCGGCTCGAGAATTGGCAATTACTGCAGTTCCAAATCCGGGAAATCAGGGATCAAAGGCGATAACGATCCGCTTGATATCTGCGTGATGACTGAAAAGATTGTGCCGCACGGGGACATCTTGCTGCAGGCCAAACCAATTGGCGGGCTTCGTCTCCTGGATAGTGGCGAAGCTGACGATAAAATTATAGCCGTGTTGGACGGAGATGCCCTTTACGGCCACTGGAGCAATGTAGGAGATTTTCCACCAGCGGTTATCAAACGCCTGGAACACTTCTTTCTAACTTACAAGCAAATGCCGGGTGGTTCAGACCAAAAATGCACTCTTGAAACTATCTACGGCAAAGATGAAGCACACGAAGTGATCCGCTTAGCTCATGCTGATTATAACGAGCTGATTGCAAACCTGTAAGCAAAAAGATTATAGCAGCAGGAAAAAGAAAGCAAGCTAAGTGTTAAGTTTTGACCCCGAATAAAACGCTTAATCAATCAAACTTCTGAGATAAAGGGCAGGCAGAGGAGTAAGTTCAATTTTTGAGGCCTGACCCCAATTATTGAACTTGTTTGGGTTTGGGATTGGGGTTGGGGCGGGAGATTAGGATGATGGGGATGGAAAGAGATTGGGCGGCGGATATTTTTTCGGCGGTGCCGCCGGCAGGGCCGCTGTCCTTGGAAATGATCAGTGCGGCATCGTAGCGCCGGAATAGCAGCTTGTTGATTTCTTCGTCAAAAGGACCCTGCATGGCGATAATGTTCTTCGGAGGGATTCCCAGTTCCAGGCATTTTTCCAGTGATGATAGCACGGGCAGGATGCGCACGATCAGTTTTTCCGGATCGAGAGACCGGGTATAGCACTCCAACTTGCTGCTGCCAACTGTTAAGAAGATATTGCCTGAACAGCCGGAAGCAAGCTGAACAGCTTCTTCTAAATCACAGGCTTTAATGACACCTCTGCCTGTTTCAACATTTGAAACTTCGCGCTCAAAACGTTCGTAATCAATTCCTGTCCGGAGGCAGGCTTCTTTAGCATTGGTTGATACTTCTTCCGCAAAGGGATGAGTAGCGTCAATCACCTTTGTAATGCCCCGCTTCCGGATCAATTCTATCATCGCTTCCAAGTTAAGCGGCCTGGCTGAGATATCACCGTGGAAATCTTTTTCCAGGAGATCTCCACCGTAGTCTGTCGCCGTAGCAGCCATAACTTTGTAACCTTCTGCTTCTAGGGCAAGTGCAGTTTTCCGACCTTCGCTTGTTCCCGCCAGGACGAGGATCACAGCTCATACCCCCTGGGAGTGATCATTTTCCCGTTTTGCCAGTAAGTTTTGCTGTTGCCGATAATAACAAGGGTAGCCATATCCGCTTCTTCCATGCAGCAGGTCATTTCCTCTAAAGTGGTTGCCCACTTCTTTTCTTCATCTCTGCCCGCACCGCGAACTATACCAACTGCTGTTTCTCCGTGTTGATGTTCAAGGATTATAGCCCGTGCTTTTGCCAACAAGTCTTTGCGGCCGCGGCTGCGCGGGTTGTAGAGAACAATGACAAAGTCTGCCCCGGCAGCAGCATGGAGCCGCTTTTCAATTGTTTCCCAGGGTGTGAGCAGATCACTTAAGCTGATTACGGCAAAATCGTGCATCAGCGGGGCACCGAGCAGGGCAGCAGCCGCGCCGGCTGCGGTTACGCCCGGAATTACCTCTACCGGGGGCGATTCAGGTCCTTCACCGGCCACCTGCAAAAGCAGACCGGCCATACCGTAAATACCCGGGTCTCCTCCACTTACTAAAGCTACTCTTTTACCCTGTAATGCTTCCGACACTGCCCGGCGGCAGCGATCTATTTCTTTACCCATGGCTGAAGAGATTATCTCTTTACCTTCTATCATTGCGGCAACCTGGTTGACATAAAGTTTATATCCGATCACCAGATCGCTTTCTTGCAAGGCTTCCTTCGCCCTGGCCGTCAGGTAGGGCAGGGAACCGGGTCCGATTCCAACAACGCTAATTTTTCCCTGTAGCATCTATATTCACTCCTAATCCCAGGCTAATTTCTTTGATGATAGATGAAACTTATTTCACCCCCACCCCGACCCTCCCCTGTCAAGGGGGAGGGAGAAACAATGATCATTGGTGACTTTGCCCCGTTTAATATGACCTTATTCCGTTAACTAATAGACCCATTTTCACCAAGGAAAAGGGAGAAATAATGATCATTTATGACGGGACTTGACCGCTGCATCGCACATAAATTAATACTTCTCAATCTAACTAATGCCCATATACTCTATTCCCGGGAAGGAATATTGTAAATCCGGCAACCAGCTTTAAACCCCCGGCAGCAACTTTTCTAATGGTGTGCGTTAATCTCAGACGGCACTTTCCCAAAATAAGCTTCCTCGGCTAATGATACTGTAATACCATCGCCGCGCTGAACAGGAAGAACGATTTCTCCCCCGCCACTGCCCAGCCGGGCACAGGGTTCAGCCACAGCACCGACTCCGACCTGTTCTTCCACAAAGTCGGAAGTAACGATGTTACCTAAATGAGAAACTATATCTGTACGCTTGAAAATCTTAAGCGGCACGCCCAACTGACCTGCTGCTTCAATCAGGCCTGCTTCATCGGCCTTGAATTCACCTGTTGCCAGGCAGGCCAATCCTGCTATTGAGAGGCTCGCCTGATCGAAAGCTTTTTTTACTGCAGTTATAATATTCTCTGCCGGCACACCGCGACGGCAGCCAATCCCGGCTGCAATAGCCCGTGGCCGCAAAACAATATAGGGCAGCCCCTGCGGTAGAGAAGGCAGCTTTAACATATTTGTAACCAGCACTGCACCATTTCTGCCTCGAGACATATCTTCTGTTTGTTCAGTAAAGCAGATTTCACCGCCCAGCTTTTGCTTAAAAACCGGATCAAGGGGCCGGCTGCTGTAGAGCACGATTTCCTGTCCTTCGAGCAAAGCGGCGCTCAGCTTTTTCAGATCAGACAGGTTTTCAATCTGCCAGCCATACTTTCGGGCCAGATCATCAAATGCTGGCAGTCCCTGACCGTCGGTTGCCGTGGTAACCACCGGCTCGGCACCCAGGTGCCCGGCAATTTCCACAGCCAGCTGATTGGCCCCGCCCAGGTGCCCGGAGAGCAGGCTGATCGCATAACGTCCGCCTTCGTCAACTACAACCACGGCCGGATCAACCGTTTTACCGCGCAGTGAAGGGGCAATGCCCCGGACGGCAACTGCAACGGCAGAAATAAAGACCAGGGCATTATATTGTTGAAAAAGGCTGCCTGCTGCCCCGGTAAAATCACCTTCCAGAGAAAAAACTTTATCCAAACGGGTGGAAGTCCGGTTTTCTGCCTGATTGGAGTCGGCAGAACCGGCTGCCTGCTCGATATCATGGTTGCTGCTTTTGTTGCGGCTTTCACTGTTTCTGTCAGATTCATTCACATCCACGGGAAAACTTTTAGTTTCTTCATGTTTACTGCCGAAAACGGTACCGTCCCGGAGAAAGCGTGGCGGCACGTAAATATCTGCCCCCGGAAATAATTGAAGCAGTTTCCGGCTCAGACCAAGCCCTCTTTTGCTAACTGCAATAAAAGCTATTCGCACTGCTTGCCCTCCCGGCAGCCGTGGGTAAATCCGGCATCGTAAAGCTTAGAACGGCTGATTGGTTTGCCCAGGAAAGGCCCGACTAAAATCAGGGCACTCAGCTTCAGTCCGGCCTCTTTTACCTTGCCGGCAATATCGGCAATGGTCCCTTCAATTACCTGCTCCTCTTCCCAGGAAGCCTTGTAAACCACGGCCACAGGAGTATATTCGCTGTAACCCTGTCGCAGCTCATCGACCACCTGGTCAATCATGCCGATACTCAAGAATATGGCCATGCTGGCCCTGTGCGCAGCCAGGCTGCTTAAAGCCTGCTCTTCAGGCACGGGGGTCCGCCCGGCCTGGCGGGTCAGTATTATGGTCTGCGATATTTCAGGCAGGGTATATTCCTTGCCTACCGCCGCCGCGGCCGCAGAAAAAGAGCTTACTCCCGGCACCATAGCATAAGAAACTCCCGCCTCTGCCAGTATTTCCATCTGTTCACGCAGGGCTCCGTAAATACTGGGATCACCGCTCTGCAGGCGCACTACCTTTTTGCCAGCCCTGGCATACTCGATCATCACCTTGCAGATTTCCTCCAGGTTCATGCCTGCACTGTCGTACAGCGCACAGTCATCTTTAACCCGTTCTAAAATCTTCTCGTTGACCAGGGAACCGGCATAAACCACCAAATCAGCTTCCTGCAGCAGGCGGTCTCCCTTCATGGTAATCAGCTCCGGGTCACCTGGACCCGCCCCCACTATATAAATCATTTTATTCATTTAACCGGCTCCTTTCTGGAAATAATCAGTGAAAAATATGAAAGATCTTCTTCTGCCACAGATTTAAGGTCGGTAATTATCCGCTCTTCGGGATGCCCGCAAGATACAACCAGGATGCTGCTTTCCAGGCGGCCTGCCTTTTCCAAAGCCGAAAGCAGTTTCTGATACTGGCGGGCAACCTTAAATATTACAACCGTATCGAAATAATCAAGCTTCCCGTTATTCAAGTCTTCCACGGCCGAACCTGGAATAACGGCCATTCTCTCATCTCCAAAGGCCAGGGGCATACCACCAGCCGCCGCAGCCGCACTGAATGATGTAATCCCGGGGATAGTCATAACCTGGTACCCAGCCCGATCCAGTTCCTGGTAAAGGTAAATATAGGTGCTGTAAAGCATAGCATCGCCCAGGGTTAAAAAGGCGACCGACTGCCCCTGGTCAAGCAAATCCTTAATTGTTTCACAGCCCTGGCGCCAGGCCTCAGCCAGACGCTCCCGGTCCCGGGTCATCGGAAAATCAAGCTCGATAATGAGGCAGTCCGCCCTGATATGGCTGCCGGCAATCTTCCGGGCCGTGCTTTCCTTGTCTCGTTCGGCAACGGGCACCGCCACACAATCAACTTCCTGCAAGACCCGGGCCGCTTTGTGGGTCAAAAGTTCCGGATCACCCGGACCGACTCCAATTCCATATAATAGTCCTTTCATCATCCAGCTCCTTTCACGGCAGAAACTATGAACACGGGATTTAAAGGCTGCAGGGCAGTACCACTTCCCATTTTCCGGGAGCGGGAAATTGCGGCCTGAATAAAATTAATATCTGAAAAACCACTTTTTTCTAAAGCTTCCAGGGCTTCAGCCAGGGTTTGAAGCAGGATGCAGTTCAATACCACCACTCCTCCCGGCAACATCAGCTCAAAAACCCGGTCAATGATTTTCTCCAGGTTCCCCCCACTACCACCAATAATAACCCGGTCGAAGTAACCTAAGCCATCCAGCGCAGTCGGGGCTTTTCCTTCAACAAGCGTTACGTTCTGCAGGTTAAAACGCTGCAGGTTAGACCGGACCAGGGCCACTGCTTCCAGATCGCGCTCAACAGCCACAACTTCTCCACTCTTTGTGCCGCATTTCTTGACACCACGATCTTTTATATCACGGTCACATTCACTTTTCGCCTCCGCTTCTGATTCAGGGCCTCCCCTGCCCAACAGCAGGGCACACTCCACGGTTAAACCACCGCTTCCGGCTCCGATGTCAAGGACCCGGCTGCCCTCCTCCAACTTCAATTTAGAGAGGGTCAGACAGCGAATCTCTTCCTTGGTTAGTGGCACATCACCCCACACAAACTCTTCATCGGACAGCCCGGGAACGATCCTCTTAGCCCGGTCATTTACTTTGGTCTGCTCACTCACTGCAAATCACCACCAGATTCAGGTCGGAACCGCTGTGTTCAAGAAAATCTTCCACGCGGCCCCTGCTGATTTTTTCAGTGGGGTAGGAAAGATCCTCCCCGATGTAAACTGTTTTATCTTTCACCCCGGCATCGGTCAAAATGCGGCAGACCATCGCCGGGCTGTTTTTCCGATCGGTAAAAAGCGCTGTCACATCTTCTGCGGACACGACATCTGCCAGATCATCAACTTCCCTCCCGTGCAGGCTTAAGAAGCGAGCTTCCTGCCAGCATAACCCGAGGCGGGCAAAGAAATACTGCACGGCGCTGATACCCGGATAAACCTCGAGAGCTCCCCGCCCAAATTCACTGACCAGGCGGGGCAGAATGCTGTATATCCCGCTGTCGCCGGAAACCAGGATCCCGACTTTCCGGTCTCTCCTTTTTTCCCTGACTTCAGCCAGGATCGGGTCCAATTTTCCTGTAATCTCAAGCTGCTCCTGACTTGGAAAATTAAAAAGAGCCAGGTTGCGCTTACCACCCACCAGCAAATCGCAGGCCTTTGCTTTTTCATAAATGATGGGCGGCAGGTAGTCCGGTGAACCGGGCCCGACCGCCAGCACGGCAATTTTTTGCACTTAAAATTCCTCCAGTAAACTTTTGGCCTGCCCGTCACTTCCCAGCAGACCCCGTCTAAAATTAAAAAGGACTGTTCCGATCCTGGCCTGGTCATACAGGTATGCAGAACTCCTGCTGCTTACTTCTTCAGCCAGCTGATCAAAATAGCCTGCCCCACCAATTTCACTTAGCAGGTCAACCATGTCCTCAGTAGTTACCGCTTCCTGCATTTTCTGGATTGTCTCCCGTCCGGCACCAAGCAGGGCCGCCCGCGCCGCAAATGTTTCGAAGCGGGCATCCGCCACGCGGCTGTGGGTATTGAAAATGCCGGCAGCTACCTTGATCAGCTTGCCGATATGGCCAATGATTAAAACCTGATTTAACTCCAGTTCACTGCAGCGATCCAGGGAAAACCCTACCAGGTTGCCCACCTTGATCACCGCTTCTTCCGGCAGTTTAAAGTGCTCCAGGGCCAGGGTCCGCCCGTAATTGCCGGTAACCAGGACAACTGGCCCCCGGTGCTCCAGGCAAAGTGTTTTCAGCTCCAGGGCCAGGGTATCTTCGTAAGATTTCTCCGACATCGGTTCTACCAAACCGCTTGTGCCGAGGATAGAAAGGCCGCCGGTTATACCCAGGCGGGAGTTTAGTGTTTTTTTGGCCAGACGTTTACCATCGGGAATTATAATCTCAATTTTCACTCCCTGACCATCAGGCAGAACTGAACCTGCCGCCTCAAAAATCATTTTTTCCGGCACGGGGTTAATGGCCGGTCTACCCACGTCCACCAGCAGACCCGGTTTCGTCACCACACCGACTCCCCGGCCTCCCTTGAGGGTAATGCCCGCCTTTTCAGCCTTTACTGCCCTCACTTTCACCAGCATCTTGTTGGTAATATCGGGATCGTCCCCGGCATCCTTTTTCACGGAACATTCAGCCCAATCTTCGCCGATGGTAGCCTCGCAAATATCCAAGGCCAGGTCAACACCGGCCGGTGTATTGATCTGTGCTTTTTTGGGAATCTCACCGCTGAAAAGCAGTTCAACCGCCGCCTTAGCCGCGGCCGCGGCACAGGTGCCGGTGCTATAACCGCGCCGCATCCTGCGCCCGCCGGTTACGGTATACTGCCAGTCTTTTATATTAGCCACTTCTTGTCTTCCTTTCAATTACTTTCTCGCCTCGATTATTTCCCCGCCGCCAGCTTCATTAAAGCATTGATGATAGCCACCGCCACGGTACTGCCACCCTTGCGTCCGCGAATCGTAATATGGGGCAGCTTGCTTTTTAACAGTTCCTCTTTTGATTCAGCCGCTTCAACAAAACCAACCGGCACCCCAACTATCAGCCCCGGTCTGACCTGGCCTTCTTCCGCAAGACGCAACAGTTCATACAGGGCGGTTGGGGCGTTGCCGATGGCAAAAATAGCTTCCGGGTGCTTTTCAGAAGCCCGCCTGATATTTACTATTGAACGGGTCAGGCCTTCTTCGAGAGCCAACCGGCGGGTCTCTTCCTCGGCAACTAAACACTTAACCTGCGAATCAAATGAGTTTAAAAGCTCCTTGCTAATGCCGACTGCGATCATATTAGTATCGGTAACAATCACCTGCTGCCCTTCCCGGATAAGCTTAAGCGCTTTTTCATAAACCCCCGAAGAAGCTGCAAGCAGATCGGCATACTCAAAATCGGCTGTGGTATGAATAACCCTTTTAACCACTGCCGCTTCCACCGGGCTGAACTTCTCAATTTTTGAACCCAGTTCCTCTTCAATAATAAGCATGCTCTTGCTTTCAATGCCTTCGGGACTGGTACTGTAAGCTCTCACATTAATCGCTCCGTTTCTTTTACCCGGTCAATAACAATCTCTGCCAGGCGGGAATCGGCACCAAGAGGGCCGGTCAGGTGCAGTTTCACTCCGGGATATTTTTTGCTTAAGGCTGAAAGCTCTTCCGGTATATCAGATTTAACATGGACCCCGGCGGCAATGAGGAAAGGCATTACGATTATTTGTCCAACACCTTCGGCTGACATTTTATCCACTACCTCTCCCAGATGCGGTTCGCTGATCTGCAGTGAGGCATATTCGACCAGGTCGTAAGAAACCCGGTCGCGCACCATTGTCGTTACTTTGGCCAGGGTCTCGGTTGCCTCAGGCGCCTTGCTGCCGTGACCTAGAATAATTAAGCCGGTTTTCAAATGTTTTCCTCCATTTCATTTCTTTTTTGAACATCCAATGTAGGCACGCACGCCATGCCCCTACGTTCTGGATGTCGGTCTTGCCTGGTTCATGCGGGCACGGCACGCCGTGCCCCTAC
>SKZS01000192.1 GCA_007127255.1 Syntrophomonadaceae bacterium
ATCAGCTGTCCGTAAACAACCAGGGTAAACATTTCGCCCAGGGAAAGAAGGAAATCGGTATCTTTTTGCTGGTCAGCATCAGGTGTAGCGCCGGCCAGAAATTCTTTTAAAAGAGATATCTGCTCCTTGAACACGCTTATGTTAGGAAGATCATAAAGGTCATAAGCGGCTGCATAATCGTGAAAGCGAATCTTACCCAGACCCCGGGTAGGACCCTGCTCAAAAAGGAAGTGATCGTTTTCAGGCTCGTCCCGGGTTCCGACCGGTTCATATTCCTGCGGGTTGAAGAAATAATTGGCCATAAACTTGACGATCAGGGCAATATTAACATGCACTGTCCCTTCAAGCTTTGGCAGGGCACGGATATCGCGGGCAGCCATTTCGAAATAAGTGTCCCTTTCAAAACCCTTGGCTGCAATGACATCCCAAAGCAGGTTGATAACCTCTTCTCCCTGGGTAGTCACTTTCATTTTAACGGTTGGGTTATAAAGCAGGTAACGCCTGTCATCAGGCGATGCCGCACGCATGTAGTCGGCGCTGCGCAGGGCAAAAAGCTTCATCGCAGTGAGGCGGGAATAGGCATCAACGAACATCTGCTTGACGTGAGGGAAATCAGTTACTTTCATACCGTAGAGATTGCGGTTGGCAGCGTGGTTCAGGGCTTCGTAAAAAGCATGGGTGCAGATTCCGATTGAAGCCCACCCCAGATTATATTTGCCTACATTGACAGTATTTAAGGCCGAGTCCCAGGCATCCTGCCCGCGGGAAAGAATTTCTTCCTCTTTCACCGGGTAGTCCCTGAGAATAAAGTCTGCTACATATGACTGGGAATTGACGATATTCTTAACCAGCTCGTAATTCTGATGGCTGTAGTTGGCAGTGAAAAAAACATAATCGCCGCTGTCGGACATTTTGCCGAAGGTAGAAACCATCTCGGCAATGTTACCGTTACCGATATAGTATTTTTCGCCGTTAGCCCGGTATGTTCCGTCAGACTGGGGAGTCAGACTCATCTCGGTTGCATAAACATCGGCGCCGTGATCACGCTCGGAGAGCCCAAAAGCAAAGACATTGCCTTCTTTGAGCAAGCGGGCTGCCCGTTTTTTTTGCACCTCGTTGTCGCTCATCCATATTGGGCCAAGGCCAAGAATGGATACCTGCCAGGTATACCAGTAATGCAGGCCGTAAAAGGCTAAAATCTCATTGAATTCACAGTTGCGCCAGGTGTCCCAGCGGCAATCTTTTTCCCCGTATTGATCGGGAGTCAGGAGATTATAAAATAGCTCGTTTTCTTTGACAAACTCAAGAAAATCTTCGTACCAAACCCTGTTACGATCATCTTCTTTTAACTTCTGTTTGCCTTTTTTTTCAAAAAAGTCAATTGTTTTAAGCATAATTTCCCGTGAGCGCTCATCCTTGTAGGGCCTGTTATGCTTCCCGGGGTTGAGTAAAATCATTTATCTGCCTCCATTTCCTGTTTAAAGATAGCTGCCAATTTTAGATAAATTACCAGTCAGCAATATGGTTTATTCGACAAATGGACGCATAAACCCTTTACTTTGACCGGGATTAGCCACACCGGATGTCTTTAAATCAGTGAAGGCAGGTAAATGGCCAGCTGGGGAAAAGTGATCAGTAAAGCCAGCGCCGCAATAATGGCAATCAAAAAGGGCCAAACCCCTCGAAAGATTACTTCAAGCGGAACGTTGCCGGCCACACCCTTAACTATGTAAACATTCATACCCACCGGCGGGGTAATAACTCCCATGGCAACAACCATAACGATGATTACACCGAACCAGATTGGATCATAGCCAAGAACAGTAACCGCCACAGGGAGAAAGATCGGAATAGTCAACAATATCAGGGCCAGGGCATCAATAAAGCAGCCCAAAATCAGGTAGATCAGTAAAATCAGGGCTATAACGGCAAACGCGGGTAGGTCAAGGGCAGCAGCCCAGTCAGCCAGGGCAAACGGTATTCTGCTAATAGCAATGAAACGACCAAAGATAACCGCTGCAGCAACCAGGAGCATGATCATAGCTGTTGTCCGGGTAGTATCAGAGAGCGACCTTTTTATTATATGAAGGTTTATTCCACCCTTGGCAGCCGTAACCAGAAATACTCCTGCCACCCCGACCGCACCAGCTTCCGTGGGCATAAACCAGCCCGCAAAGAGACCACCCAGGGAAATGGCAAAGACGATCATGACTTCAAGCAAGCCGCCGCCTAAAGCGCGGAAGCGTTCTTTCCAGCTTGCTTTCGGGCCGGCCGGTCCGAGTGTAGAATCGCGGCGGGCTATAATATAAATAGCGAGCATGTAAAAGGACATCAGCATAAAACCGGGAATAATACCGGCCAGGAAAAGACGCCCCACCGATTCTTCTGCCGATATAGCATAAACAATGAAAATAACACTCGGCGGGATCAGGACTCCCAAGGCCCCACCTGCAGCAACACTGGCCGTGGACAGTGAAGGACTGTAATTGTACTTCTTCATCTCGGGCAGGGCAATAGCCCCGATAGTAGCTGCTGTCGCGGTATTTGAGCCGCAAACAGCGCCAAAAAGGGCGCATGTAGCCTGGGTAGCTATTGCCAATCCACCCGGCAGATGGCCGACCAGCTTATAGGCAAGATCGTAAAGCCTGGCTCCTATCCCGGCATGGAAAGCGAGGAAGCCCATCCAAATGAACATCGGAATTACACTGAGCGAATACCTGGAAAAAGTCGAAAATAGATCGGTAGAAACCAGGGAAAGAGCCGCAGATACAGAGGTAAGTGAGGCAAATCCGGCGAACCCGACCAGGGCCATGGCATAAGCGATCGGAACTTTAATGGCTATTAAAAAGAAAAAGATGATGATGCCAACCAGACCTATAGCAGTTGGGCTCATTGCTCCTCACCTCCAAAAAGCTTTTGGAGCATATTTAAGAGTACCGTCAGGGCCAGGACAAAAAACCCGAGGGCAACAAGGTAAATAATCGGATAAAAGATAAGCTGGGTAGTAGGCGATACTTCTCCGCTAATAGCAATCCTTCTGCCGTAAGTGAAAAGGTTATAACTGACGAAACAAATAAAAACAAAAACGGCGGTGCCAGTAATACTTTCTATATATCGCTGCAGGCGCTGAGGCAAACGTTCAACCACCAGGCCGACCGCAATATGACCGTTTTCCAGGGCGCAGCGGGCCAGGGCCAACCCGACAACTGCTGCTGTAAGATAGCCAACCATTTCATAAGTACCAAGTATTGAGCTCTGCAAAAGAGCTCTGCCCAGAATATTGGCTACGATCAGCAGGGCTGTCGCGGCCAGTATAATACCTGATAAGGTATCAAAAATGCGGCTGATTTTAGTAACAACTGCTTCGAATAATTGCATATTCAGTTCTTCTCATCCTTTTAAAAGGTTTGCTGACAATATTTTTCCATAATGCTGGATATTGAAAAAGCAGAAGATTTCATCCCGCCCGGCCCTTTCCACCAGGGAAAGGGCCGGGCAAGAGGTTTTTCTTTTCTTCTAAATCAAACCTTAAAGCCTGGCTTTCTAGCGGTACTGCTCAGCCATATTCCTAACGGTTTCAACAATCTCTTTCCCGGGCAGACCGAGATCGTCCATCTTCTCAATAAACTCTTCCTGAAGAGGAAGAACCCTTTCAATCCACCTTGCAGCTTCTTCATCACTTAAAGTAAAAACTTCCTGCCCTGTTTCTTCTACCGCCCACTCGAGCGCTCGTTCATTCTGTTCGTCCCATAGCCCGGCGGCGATTTCTTCGTGAAAGCGTTCATTTACCTCCAGGAATACTTCCTGCAAATCTTCAGGCAGTCCATCCCATTTTTCCTGGTTCATGGTCACAAAGAAAAGAGCATTATATAAAAACGGGGTCCTGGTCAGGTAATCGGTAACTTCAGCATGGCCCCACCCCTGGAGAACTTCCACTGGAGCAAGATTTCCGTCAACCAAACCCCGCTGCAGGGCTTCATAAGCTTCATCCTGCGGCATCGCCTCGGGAATGGCACCGAGCAGGGGGAGGGTTTCGGCGCTTAAACCAGCCGCCCTGATTTTTTTACCCTCCAGTTCTTCAAGGTTCCGAACCGGTTCAGTTGTAAAAAGATCGCCCGGCCCTGTAGCGAGAACATACATGAGCTCAGTGTCCTGGATTTCATCCGGATTCAGATCTTTAATCCCTTCCCAGGCTACTTTGCTGGCAGCGTAAGAACTTTCATAAACAATCCCCGGCAGCTCGAAAACTTCCAGAACGGGAAACCGTCCGCGGGTATAGAAAAATGCGGAAAGACCGATATCAGCAGTGCCGGCAACAACACCATTGTAAATATCAGCGGCAGCAACCAGGGTTCCACTATGATAACTGGTTATTTCAATTCGACCATCGCTGGCTTCATTTAAAGCCTCGGCCCAGCCCTGAACCAGGTCTGTTTCAGCGGGATGTCCGGCCGGGAAAAAATGGGCCAGGTTAAACTCAAATACTTCGCCATTTTCTTCTTCGACAGTATCAACAGGCTCATCAGGATCGGCAACTTCTTCGATCGGCTCTTCACCACAACCGGCAGTAATAACCAGGAGAACAGCCAGCATAAAAATAAATAGTTTCTTCTTCATTACAACATCCTCCTCAAATAGAACTAGATTTGCGGTCAGGGCAAAAAGAAATACTCCAGGTTAGGAGTATTGACAGGCAAAAAAATACCGGCCAAATGGCCGGCAGATATAATTTACTTACCCTGCCGTCCTACCATGCTACGCCGAATTATCTTCGCCATGGTTTAAAAAAATCCTTCTGAACGGCAGATTTTTTTTTAAAAAGTGAGGATTGCATCTGCATCCAGAGCCAGGTCGTTCAAGGTGGCGGCTCCGGACACAGTTGCTTCATCTATTAAATCCTCCGGTTTAATCTCGCCTCCAAAGAGCTGCAGGCTCTGCTGGCAGGCCATCAACTGCACACCCTGGGAAGCAGTTTGCTGGATAACCTCCCTGAGGGTTGGAAACTCTCCAATCTTGACTTTTTCCGCTTCGCCTTTGACCAGGTTTTTCAGGCCCAGGCCTAAGAAATAAACAGTTGCTTCCTGACCCATTGCTTTTGCTGTCTGGGCCAGAATCAGCGGTGAATACAGCCTTTCCGGAGTATCTGTTCCGCTGGTCTGCACATAAAGTATGTTTTTTGAATCTGCCATTTTTAAAACCTCCTAATGTCCTTTTTGAATCAGGTAATGAAACTCTTCACCATCCTGCCGCATTGTCAGCAGCTGGTGACCCGCTCTTTTAGCCCAGCGGGGAATATCTTCCTTCGATGCCGGGTCATCTGCAACCAGTTCCATCAGGTTTCCTTCTTCCAAAAGATCTATTTCCTCTTTAGCGCGCATGACCGGCACCGGACAATATAGACCAATACAATCAACCTGGTGGATTTTCAATTTACCGTCATTCTTGCAGCTGTACTGCCCGTCTGTGGGATCAGGACAAATCGGTTCATCACAGAAGGGGCAGCTGCATGATCTTGACTCATCTGCGTTCGTATTTTTATTCATTATTCAACCTCCCCATTCAGAATTGCTGTGCATAAACATCAGTAACCTGGGTTGTTTATCTCATGAGGTTTCTACCCTGCCGAAACCTTCTGTTTTTCCTCGTAGTCTTCAATCGCCTTGTGCAGGGCATCTGCACCAAGGTTGGAACAATGCATCTTGTTTCCGGGCAGGCCGCCCAGTTCTTCGGCTACCTGCTTATTACTTATCTTCTTGGCTTCTTCCAGGGTTTTGCCTTTTGCCATTTCGGACACCATGCTTGAAACGGCAATTGCAGCGCCACATCCGAAAGTAAGATACTTAACATCCTCGATCCGGTCATCTTTAACTTTAATTGTAAATTTCATCATATCACCGCATACCGGATTTCCTACTTCGCCAACGCCGCTGGGATCACTTACTTCACCGATATTACGTGGTTTGGAGAAATGATCCATTACTTTTTCACTATACTCAGGCATTGCTATTTTCCTCCTTCAGGTATTGATGGTAAAGTGGAGACATATTTCTAAGCAGGGCAGCAATCTCGCCCAGCTGTTCGGTAATATAGGGAATATCTTCTGCTTTGCTCTCCGGTCCCAGCGTCAGCTGCAGTGATCCCTGGGCCAGTTCGGGCGACAAGCCGAGTGCCGTCAGAACATGCGAAGACTTTAAAGCCTGGGAGGTGCAAGACGATCCGCTCGAAACATATATCCCCGCCATCTGGAGCCTCATCAGCAAAGCCTCTCCTTCTACAAAAGAAACTGAAACGTGAAGGTTTCGGGACAGGCGGTTTTCGGGATGTCCGTTTAAGTGCAGGTGTGGAATAGAGTTGAAGAGACTTTCCTTAAGCTCATCCCGGAGCGCCGCAAACTTTTTTGAGCGCTCTTCTAAATTTTCGCGGGCTACTTTCGCCGCTTCACCAAACCCTACTATTGCCGGAATATTTTCAGTGCCGGCCCGCAATCCTCTTTCCTGGATGCCACCCTCGATAAGGGGCATTAACCTTACTCCTCGACGAACATAGAGGGCACCCGACCCCTTGGGACCGTAAAACTGATCGCCTGCCAGTGTGAGGAGATCAACTCCCATTTTTTCAACATCAAGTTCCATCCATCCGGCGGCAGCGGAAGCATCTGTATGAAAGGGAATTTCTTTATCTCGGGCCAGGGCAGACAGTTTCTCTACAGGTTGGATAGTGCCTATTTCCGGATTAGCAGTTTGGATCGAAACCAGAATAGTTTGATCGGTAATCGCCTTTTCCAGCTGTTCAGGATTAACTGCGCCGTAACTGTCGACCGGTAGGAGGGTTACCTTATAGCCCTCCTTTTGCAGGCTCTTAAGCTGATTCAGCACGGAAAAATGTTCAACCGCAGAAGCTATAATATGGTCGCCTTTTTTCTTTCCGGCTTTGATTAAACCCTTAACAGCCAGGTTATTCGCTTCTGATGCAGAAGCGGTAAAGACTATACCCTTAGAATCGGCGCCGATTAGCAGCGCTATATTTTGCCTGGCTTCCTCCATCGCTTTTCTCGGTTTATCCCCCAGGCTGTGGCCGCTGGAGGGGTTCCCATAATCCTCCGTGAAAAAAGAAATCATTTTATCCAGGACAGCCCTGTCGAGCGGTGCACCTGCGGCGTAATCCAGGTTAATCGTTTTCATCTAATCATCCCTTCCTCAACCCTTGACAAAATAAGAAGCCTTATATATAATTCCTACTATAATAATAGGATATTGAGGCATGATTGTCAAGTACGTTTTGATCCCCAAGTTTAAATTATCAGGTCAGAGGGCCCTGGAAAAAAGGATATTATTTAATATAATTGAAATAGGGTTTTACGCTGTTAAACAACAGCGAAAATATAATAACAAGGAGAGATACAAATATGAAAACGCAAGAAAATCTAATGGCTGCTTTTGCAGGAGAATCACAGGCTAACCGAAAATACCTGGCTTTCTCCCGTAAAGCCGAAAAGGAAGGCTTCAAAAACGTAGCCCGATTATTCCAGGCTATTGCCGAAGCAGAAACCATCCACGCCCTCAAGCACTTTGAAATAGCGGGTAAAATAGGGGAAACTTTAGAAAACCTGCAGGCAGCAGCTGAAGGTGAAAACTATGAATTCACCAAGATGTACCCCGAATTCATAGAAACTGCTGAAGCAGAAGGCGATAAGAAAGCACTGCAAACTTTTGAATACGCCAATGCTGCAGAAAAAGTGCATGGTGGTATTTTCAATGAATTGAAGGAAACCGTGGCCGGTGGCAGCGATATTGAAGATAAAGGAATTGAACTGTGCCCGGTCTGCGGTTGGGTAGGAATGGATCCTATCCCCGATAACTGTCCGATCTGTAATACAGCAAGGAAAGCATTCCAGAAGTTTTAAACTCTACCAAGTCTTCACCCTCCGATTTTTAACGACCAGGGGGGTGAAGATTTGCTTCCCTGGTAAAATCGGCAAATATGGTCGAATGGAGCAGGTAAGCACGTTTATATTTTTTGGCAAATTCATAAAATAACGGAATAAGGTCAGGCAGGTTGTCTGGCTGCCTCCGCAGGTAAAGCTCTTTTTCCGCTTTCGAAGCTTCATGTTTAAAGTAGCCCCAAATGTGGTCGGCAACGTTAGCCAGGGCGGGTCCGGTTACAGGAAGTTCCATCAGTTTTATAATCTCTTCAACCAGCACACCTGATTCTTCTAAGGGACAACTTTCTCTATTTCTGAAGTAAGTCTGTATTTCCTTGTAATGATTATAACCCCGGGCCATTACCGAATACTTGTGATGGGCCCAAAATTCGTAGCCGTTTTTTGGCAGGGGTATACGTCCTGCTTGTTCTCTTTCGAGATACTTTTTGCTTAATATTGCGACCTGCTTTAGGGGATGATCAACATAAATTGGATCACACGAAGTGGGGTTGTCTTCCCGGGCAGTTTCAAGAGAGAGGTTCAAGGGACTGTAATGATTGAAAGCGCGGAGCACCATTTCTAAAATAGTCAGATCGTGACTGCGTTTTAGCTTTCCCAACCTCCCCTTCCAGCGTAAAGTTTCAGGGTGCATGGCGTACCCATTCTTTCCATCTGCTATAACAGTGGATAGGGCATGAATCTCGGCATGCTGGCCAAGCAGGCTTTGCCTTGACAGGTAGCCCGGATGGATATCCCAAACCCGCATAGGTGTTCATTCCTTTCTTAAGTTAATCATAACCCAGTAAAGATACTGTGTGTAGGGGCTGCAAACAGGATTTGTGAGAAAAATCTGTTTGACGGGAGCAAAACTATGATCTATTATTTTTATATAATGTCCCCGGAACCCGTAATTCCCGGGGTAATAAGCAACCTTACAAGGAGGAATAAATAGATGCAAGATTATGTATGCGAACTCTGCGATTATACTTATGAACCGGCAAAAGGTGACCCTGAAAATGGAATAAAACCGGGAACAGCTTTTGAACAGTTACCCGATGAATGGAAATGCCCGGTCTGCGGCGCCGACAAGGATGAATTTCAGGCTGTGCCGGACACTGCTTAAGCTACAATAGTTTATTAGAATTGTCTTCAGGTCTGTATTTATGCTTTGGGCATATGTTTTGTCGTTCTTTTTAACCTTATTGGCGAAACCGAAACTGTGCCAGGATTAAAACAGGGGACAGGTTTTAATCCCTGTCCCCATTGTTTTTCACAGCCTTCTTCAGTTTGTTATCATCTGGCTTGATAGCAGAAGCAGCTATTTAATTCTACATTTCAGTTACTACAAACTGACCAATAATCCAAAACCCAACCCATTTTATTTCAAATACCTGCTCGGACAGATCCTTGCGAATATAAAAAGGTATTCCTTCCACTTCAGTCTTATTATAATCATCAATTTCTTTTGGTATGCCTGCTTGCACGGCAGGAGTCACATATGAACATGCTCAACCGCCGCGACAGGCCAGGTAAAGGATATAAGGTTTTGCCGCATTTTTCATTTTCTCCAGGGCTGACGGTAATATTCTTATATTAGCCATGAGATAACCTCCTTCTGTTAAATTTATATCTTATTATATGCTTATATTCTGATTCATTGCTATTATAACATATATTAGCTGTCCGGTCTGCAAATGCAGGATAAATTTTGTATTTGTTGAAATACCTTCATATGATTATTATAGCCCCTGATAAATTTAAAGGCAGCATGACCGCGGTAGAAGCTGCAACATGTATTGCCCGGGGAATAAAAGCTGTTTTCCCCCTTGCCGATCTGACTCTGCTTCCCCTTTCAGATGGGGGTGAAGGGCTTGTTGAATCCCTGGTTGAAGCCGCTGCCGGGTCAACCGAAACTGTGATGGTGACCGACCCGCTCGGCAGATCAGTTGAAGCCCGTTGGGGTATAATTAACAACGGCAAAACAGCAGTTATTGAAATGGCCTCCGCCTCGGGATTGACTTTAATTCCCGAAGAACTAAGGAATCCGGCAATTACGACTACTTACGGTACAGGCGAATTAATAAAAGCTGCTCTTGACCGGAAGTGTTCCGAACTAATTATTGGTATCGGCGGCAGCGCCACCAATGACGGTGGAACCGGTATGGCCCGGGCCCTGGGAGTACAGTTTCTGGACAAATCGGGACAGCATTTAAAACCGGGCGGTGCAGAACTGATCCGGCTCGATAGAATCGACATGGCAGGAATCGATTCCCGCCTGAAGGGAAAAGATATCAAAGTGGCCTGCGATGTTAGCAACCCACTAACCGGACCGCAGGGCGCCTCGCATACCTACGGGCCGCAAAAAGGCGCAACACCGGATATGGTAAAACGGCTCGAACAGGCCCTAATTAACTTTGCCCGTATAGCCGAAAGAGATTTGGGACTTAGTATTGACTCAATTCCGGGTGCCGGAGCGGCAGGAGGTTTGGGAGCCGGATTGATCGCTTTCCTGGAAGCCAAACTTCACTCGGGAATAAACCTGGTTTTAGATACCCTGGAGATAGATAAGCTCCTTCCAGACTGCACTCTCCTGATAACGGGAGAAGGCAGGCTTGACAGCCAATCAGTTTATGGCAAAGTGCCGGTTGGAGCTGCCAGAAGAGCCAAAAGTTACGATGTGCCCGTGCTGGCCCTGGCTGGATCTCTTGACGACAGTCTTGATCTCTTTCGCAGGGAAGGGATTACCGCTTCTTTTGCTATCGCCGATGGGCCGCTTTCCCTTGAAGAATCAATAGCCAGGAGCCGACAGCTGTTGGAAGCCAAAACAGCAGAACTTATGCATCTTTGCAAACACTTCCGGGCTCCCTTATCGGGATAGGGGGCGGCCGTTAGGCCGCCGACCCTCCCACACCACCAAGCAAGCCGTTCGGCACTTGGCGGTTCGTCAAAATGAACGCACTTGCGAGTATCGACTACTAAGACTTAC
>SKZS01000126.1 GCA_007127255.1 Syntrophomonadaceae bacterium
TACAACATGAACAACAGCCCGCCGGCGACTGAGTACTCGGTGGCGGCAAAGATATTCTGTACCGATACAGCTTTTCAGGTTGCCCACGATGCTGTGCAAATATTTGGAGGCAATGGACTGGCCAAGGAATACTATATTGAAAAAATATTTCGTGACGCCCGGGCAGGTATGATCGAGGACGGCTCCAACGATAGCCTGGCCATTTTTGCCTCGGAAAGAATTTAATATTCTGTTCTAAAGGAGGAATAAAATGGGAGATAATGTTTATATCGTAGGTGTGGGTATGACCCGCTTCGGCAAATTCCTTGACAGTTCGATCAAACTGCTGGCCGCAGAGGCCGTTACTGCTTCACTTAATGATGCCGGCCTTGAGCAAAATGATATTGAAGCAGCATACGCCGCTAATTCTTTCTGGGGAATGTTCAATGAACAGCACTCCATTCGTGGACAGGTTATGCTCACGCCAATGGGTTTTGGCGAAATACCGATCATCAATACCGAAAATGCCTGTGCCGGGGCGGCTACCGCTCTCCATCTGGGCTGGACCGCGATAAAAGCCGGCCTTTATGATGTTGTATTGACAGTAGGGGCAGAAAAAATCAGCAACGAAGACAAAATGCTCTCCTTCCGCTCCTACGCTACCTGTCTTGACGTTGAGGAATTTCCAAACAAGCTGGAGCAGATCATGGATATGATCAACAGTCTTCCGCTGGCCGTGCCGCCGGAATCTCAACCGGGAGAAGGCCGCAGCATATTCATGGATATTTATGCTTTCGGTACCCGCTATCATATGGCTCGCTACGGAACCACCCAGGAACAACTGGCTGTTATTGCCTCAAAAAATCACACCCACGGTTATCTTAATCCATATTCTCAGATTCGCAAAGAGATGAGCGTGGAAGAAATCCTTGCCGATAAACCTGTAGCCTATCCCTTTACCCGTGCCATGTGCTCACCTGTAGGTGACGGCGCTGCCGCAGCGATTCTCTGCTCGGAAGATTACCTTAAACGCCTGAAAAATGCCCGACCGGTAAAAATACTTACCTCTACGCTGGGGACCGGGCGTGAAAGGGCCATGGACGAAGAACATATCGGCACCAAGGTGGCCCAAAAGGCATATCAAAAAGCCAACCTGGGCCCTGAAGATATCGATGTAGCCGAGGTACACGATGCTACTTCTTTCGGCGAGTTGCTGCAGACCGAGGTGCTGGGTTTCTGTCCCGAAGGGGAAGGCGGTCTATTAGCCGAATCAGGAGCGACCAGGTTGGGTGGTCGCCTGCCGGTCAACCCTTCCGGTGGTTTGGAGTGCCGGGGTCATCCCATCGGTGCTTCAGGTCTGGCCCAGATCTTTGAAATTGTTACCCAGCTGCGGGGAGAAGCAGGGGAACGCCAGGTTGATGAAGCCCGGATAGGATTGACCGAAAACGGCGGTGGTTTTCTCGGAGTAGAAGAAGCCGTAGCCTCGGTGCATATTTTGCAAAAAGAATAATTCATACTTGCTGATTCATCTCTTGCCCTGGTGTAAACCGGTGTGCTATTCTTTTACCCTGGGCTTGAGTGGAGTTCAACAGCAACAGCAGGCAAAATATTGTTGTTGCAAGGAGGAACGGTTTTGAAAAACATAGCTATCACAGGCGCTGCCGGTTACCTGGGACAGAAACTGCTTAAACAACTTGAACAACACAGTTCAGTCGAGAAAATAGTGGCAGTCGATATTCGAAAACTGCATGATGAAATGCTTTCGGAAAAAACTGATTTTCACCTCTTTGACATCCGGGCCCCGGAGCTGGAGCCGCTGTTTAAAGCTGAAAAAGTAGACTGTGTTATACATTTGGCCTTTGTGGTTGCTCCGATCAGGAATAAAGACGAAATGCACTCCATTAACCGGGAGGGCATGGCTAATGTGTTAAGAGCAACAGCAGCCTGCGGGGCAAGACAGCTGATTGTAGCTTCTTCAACTTCTGCCTTCGGCGCCTTTCCCGACAACCCGGCCTGGCTTGATGAAAATGCTCCTCTCCGCGAGCATAATGGCTATGCCTATGCTGAAGACAAATTTGCTGTGGAGAAAGACCTGCAGGGCTTTAGTGAAAATAACGCCCATGTAAAAATTGCAGTAGTCAGGCCCTGCATCATTTACGGACCCGGGGTGGATAATTACCTTTCCCGGTTCCTTTTAAACTGGCCTTTCCTGATCCAGATCGGCGCAGCCAGGCCTGAGATGCAGTTTATCCATGAGGATGATGTTGTTAGAGCCCTTGTGCTGGTTTTTGAGCAAGAAGCAGTCGGTTACTTTCATATCGTCGGGGAGGGTCTGATTTCAACGAAGAAAATTGCGGAACTGGCCGGGATCAAGATCCTGCCCCTGCCGCCGTGGATAGCTTATCCGCTGATCAACTTGCTTTACCTGCTTCGGTTTCCGGGCATTGAAGCCCCTGCGGTAATGCTTGATTTTATACGATACCGCTGGACAGCTTCCGATCTTTTAACCAGGGAACGGTTAAAATTCAGCCCCCGCTACAGTAGTGAAGAAGTAATCAGCGAATTAATAAAAACAAAACGCACTTAGAAAATAGCAAAACATAAGATCGGGCACGATGGTTTGGTTGCGATAGACTTCAGTCAATAATAATTAAAATTCAAGCGATGAGTCTGAATTCCCCCCGAACTTCTAAATTCAATGATCAGGAATATTATCGAGGCTGCAGCTGCAGGTGTCCCCGCAGCATTTACCCTTAATGTTCAACTTGTCCATCAACACCGCGTAAGCGCAGCCGACACCCTGCCGAACATAAATTGCCTGCCGCGGGCAGTTCCTTGCGCAGGCGCCGCATTCCATGCAGGCATCTCGATCAGTTATTGAAGA
>SKZS01000203.1 GCA_007127255.1 Syntrophomonadaceae bacterium
ATATCGTTTAATCTTAATGGTTGAGGTTAACAGTAAAAATTGTAGGGGCACGGCGTGCCGTGCCCGCAAGAACCAGGCAAGACCGACATCCAGAATGTAGGGGCACGGCGTGCCGTGCCCGTAAGAACCAGGCAAGGCCGATATCCAGAACGTAGGGGCACGGCGTGCCGTGCCCGCAGCTAAAAAGAGAACGTTTGAAAAGCGATGAAGTAAAAGGTTGCCGGCCAAGCAGCCGGGGAATTTTTACGGAGCAGCTCTGATTTAATCAGGCGACAAGGAGGATTTGTCCATGGCAAACCAAAAAATCAGGATCAGATTAAGAGCTTTTGATCATCATTTACTGGACCAGTCTGCCGGAAAAATTGTTGAAACGGCGCGCCGCACTGGAGCAGATGTTTCCGGTCCGGTCCCTTTACCGACAGAACGAAGCCTTTACACTGTCATTCGTGCGCCGCACAAGTATAAAGACTCCCGGGAGCAATTTGAAATGCGAACTCATAAGCGTCTTATCGATATCCTCGAACCTACACCGAAGACTATTGATGCTTTAATGAGGCTGGACTTGCCTGCCGGTGTAGATATTGAAATTAAGCTCTAGCTGATTGGCGGGAGGTGCCATATAATTATGACTAAAGCAATACTGGCGCGTAAAGTTGGAATGACACAGGTCTATGACGAGCTGGGCCGGGTAGTACCGGTTACTGTTCTGGAAGCTGGTCCGTGCCGTGTGGTTCAGGTTAAAAATGAAGACAGGGATGGCTATAACAGTATCCAGCTTGGTTTTATAGACAAGAAAGAACAACGGGTTAACAACCCTCTAAAAGGTCATTTCAAGCAGGCAAAAACTAAACCTTTACGCTATCTACGTGAATTCAGGGTAGACGATCCTGACGGATTTACTCCCGGCCAGGAAATTAAGGCCGATTGCTTTTCTGCCGGTGATTACGTTGACGTAAGTGCCACCGCCAGGGGAAAAGGCTTTGCCGGTTCGATTAAAAAAATGGGTTTTAGCCGGGGTCCAAAAACTCACGGTTCCCATTATTATCGCGGGCCCGGATCGCTGGGGTCTGTAGATGCGGCAAGGGTCTTTAAAGGGCGCAGACTGCCCGGGCGTATGGGTGGCTGGCGTAGAACGGTCCAGAGCCTTTATGTTGTCAATGCCGATGCAGAAAAAAACCTTTTACTGGTTAAAGGTTCTGTTCCCGGACCGAGGGGCAGCCTTGTTGAGATTAAAGAATCGGTTAAGGTCAAGTAACAGATAGTCTAAAGAAAGGAGATGCCCTGAACATGCCTAAAATATCGCTTTACAATATAGATGGAAAACAGGTTGATGAGATTGAAATCCAGGAAAGTCTTTTTGACGCTCCGTCCAGGCAGGGAGCTCTTTATCAGACTGCTGTTTCACAAGCGGCAAGGCGCCGGCAGGGTACGGCTTCAAGTAAAGGCCGCAGTGAAGTTCGCGGCGGCGGCGGAAAACCCTGGCCGCAAAAGGGAACAGGACGTTCCCGTCACGGAAGCACGAGGTCCCCAATCTGGGTTGGCGGTGGAGCAACATTTGGCCCGCATCCGCGCGATTTTGGTAAAAAGGTGCCCAAAAAAATGCGCCGGGCTGCTTTGAAGTCTGCATTAAGCGACAAGGTGAATGAAGGCAAACTTATTGTAGTCGATGACTTTGCAATAGATACACCTCAGACTAAGAAAGTGGCCGACCTTCTTAATAAGTTGAATGTAACTGGCGGAGCCCTGATTGCCAGTGATCAGCCGGATTTAAATTTAATCAAGGGTGCACGAAACCTGCCCAGGGTGAAAACAATTTTGGCCCGCCAGCTTAATGTGCTTGATATTCTTACCTATAATTACCTGGTAATGAGCAAAGCGGCCCTGCAGCAGGCTGAGGAGGTGTTCGGCGGATGAAGGATGCAAGAGATATAATAATTCGTCCCCTGATCAGTGAGAAGTCTACAGCGCTGATGGAAGAGAATAAGTACACATTCGTCGTATCAGGTAAAGCGAACAAAATTGAAATTAAACATGCGCTTGAAGAAATATTTGGAGTAAATGTTAAGTCTGTAAATACAGCCAACTTCAAGGGCAAGATGAAGCGCCTGGGCCGTTTTCCTCAAGGCAAACAGCCCAGTTGGAAAAAGGCGGTTATTACTCTGACCGAAAACAGCAAACCGATTGAGCTGTTTGAAAACCGCTAAGTAGAAGGAGGGAATATTAAATGGCTGTAAAACGTTTTAAACCCACTTCGCCGGGGCGGCGGTTTGCCACCGTATCAACTTTTGACGAGATTACAAAAAAAGAGCCGGAAAAGTCACTGCTGGTTCCTTTAACCAAAAAAGCCGGACGAAATAACTACGGCAGGATTACGGTTCGTCACCGGGGCGGCGGTCATAAACGCACCTATCGGATTATTGATTTTAAGCGGAATAAGGACGATGTTCCTGCCAAGGTTGCCGGTATTGAGTACGATCCAAATCGTACGGCTAATATAGCTTTGCTGTACTATGCTGATGGCGAAAAGCGCTATATTCTGGCACCGCTGGGCCTAAGGGTTGGCCAGTCGGTTATATCCGGAATAAAGGTTGATGTCAGGCCGGGCAATGCGATGCCCCTTCGCTCGATACCTGTTGGGACTTTTGTCCATAATATTGAAATGAAACGGGGTCATGGAGGGCAGTTGGCCCGTTCGGCTGGAACAGCAGCACAATTATCTGCAAAAGAGGGCGATACCGGTTTTATCCGCCTGCCTTCTGGTGAAGTTCGCCTGGTGCCCCTGGACTGTCGGGCAACAATAGGGCAGATTGGGAATATTGAACATGAAAACCTTACGATTGGTAAAGCTGGTCGGTCCCGTTGGTTAGGTCACAGACCGACAGTGCGCGGTTCAGTAATGAACCCCTGTGACCATCCGCATGGAGGCGGCGAAGGAAGAGCGCCGATCGGTTTAAAGAGGCCGCTTACCCCCTGGGGTAAACCAACTCTTGGTTACAAGACTCGTAAGAAGAATAAGGATTCGGATCGGCTTATTATCCGCCGCCGTAAGAAGTAGTCGGAAATGCAAGCTGTTACGCTGAAAGAAAACAGCAGACGCATTCCGACTGAAAGGGAGGTTTTCTTAAATTGTCGCGTTCACTGAAAAAAGGGCCTTATATTGAGGCCAGCTTGATGAAAAAAGTTGAGCAGATGAACGAAAAGGGAGATAAAAAGGTTATTAAAACCTGGTCCCGCCGGTCGACCATTTTTCCCGATATGGTCGGGCACACCATTGCCGTACACGACGGCCGCCGGCATGTGCCGATTTTTATCAGTGAAGATATGGTCGGGCATAAGCTGGGTGAATTTGCACCGACCCGAACCTTCAGGGGACACGGTCACCATACCGAACGCTCTACTACTATTAAATAGAGCAGAGGAGGCAGAATGATTGATGGAAGCAAAAGCACAGGCTCGTTACGTGCGTTTGGCGCCGCGTAAAGCGAGAGATGTCACTAACCTAATACGCAGCAAAGACATTGACGAAGCCTTAAGCATACTGCGTTACACACCGCGCCGTGCTGCCGGAGTTATAACCAAGGTTCTTAATTCGGCAATAGCAAATGCTGAAAACAACATGGAAATGAACCGCGGCACACTTTATGTTGATCAGGCCTATGTAGATGAAGGCCCAACCATGAAGCGGGTACAACCTCGGGCTCGGGGTAGGCGTTTTCTGATTATGAAACGAACCAGCCATATTACGGTTGTAGTTAAAGAAAGAAAGGGGGACTAGTTGTGGGACAAAAAGTTAGCCCCATCGGTTTCCGGATTGGAGTAATCCGCGATTGGGATGCTCGTTGGTTTGCCAGCAAGAATTATAAAGAACTGCTCCACGAAGATCTGGAGATACGCAAGTACGTTCAGAAAAAACTGGAAGGTGCTTCTATATCAAAGATCGAAATCGAGCGGGCTGCAAACAACCTGCGGATAAACATTCATACCGCTAAACCGGGCATGGTCATCGGCCGTGGCGGAACCGGAGTTGAAGAACTGCGCAAACAGCTGGAAACGATGACGGATAAGAAAGTACACTTAAACATTATAGAAATAAAGAAGCCTGAATTGGATGCTTTTCTGGTTGCGGAAAGCGTAGCATCACAGCTTGAGCGCCGGATTGCTTTCAGGAGAGCTATGAAGCAGGCAGTATTCAGGACAATGCGCAATGGTGCTAAAGGCGTAAAGATTGCCTGTAGCGGCAGGCTCGGTGGTTCCGAGATGGCTCGTGATGAAAGTTATCATGAAGGTACAGTACCACTGCAAACGCTGCGCGCTGATATTGACTATGGCTTTGTTGAAGCCAAGACTACTTATGGGCGGATTGGCGTAAAGGTTTGGATCTATAAAGGTCAGATTCTACCTGAAAAGCCGAACAAGGAGAAACCTGCAGAGGAGGTAGATGCAGATGTTAATGCCTAAGCGGGTTAAGTTCCGCCGCCAACATCGCGGTCGGATGAAAGGACGTTCCAAAGGCGGTACTGTAGTACAGTTTGGTGAATTTGGTCTTCAGGCTGTAGAACCTTCCTGGATCACCAGTCAGCAGATTGAGTCAGCCCGTATTGCCATGACTAGATCAATCAAAAGGGGCGGTAAAGTGTGGATCCGCATATTCCCTGATAAACCTGTCACAGAAAAACCGGCAGAAACTCGTATGGGTAAAGGTAAAGGGGCTCCGGAATACTGGGTTGCCGTGGTAAAGCCGGGCCGGGTAATGTTTGAGCTGGCCGGGGTGACTGAAGAAGTGGCTAAAGAAGCCATGCGCCTGGCGGCTAATAAGCTGCCGAATAAAACAAAGTTTGTAAGAAGAGCTGAAGCGGGTGGTGTTTCCGAATGAAAATCAAAGATGTGCGTGAGCTAAACGAAAAAGAGTTGGAGGAGAAAGTTAAAGAGTTAAAAGAAGAGCTTTTTAACCTTCGCTTTCAGGAAGCCACTGGTCAGTTAGAGAATGTTACGCGTATTAAAGAGGTCCGCCGCAGTATTGCCCGGGTTAAAACCGTGCTCAGGGAACGGGCCCTTAGTTGAGTTTGAAGAGGAAGGGAGGCCCATCGGATTGGAAACTGGAAAACGTAAAGTACGCAGCGGCCGGGTGATCAGCGACAAAATGGATAAAACCAGGGTGGTGCTGGTGGAAAGAACGACCCGACATCCCTTATACGGTAAAATTATCCGCCGTTCAAAGAAGTATAAAATTCACGATGAAGCTAATGAATCCCGAGTAGGCGATGTGGTTAGAATCATGGAAACCAGACCTATTAGTAAGGATAAAAGGTGGAGCCTGGTGGAAATTATGCAGAAATCGAAGCTGTAAATTCTCTTTGCGAGCAGCCTGTCGGAAGGGGAATGAAAGGAGAGGCAACGATGATTCAAAGCGAAACCATCTTAAATGTAGCCGACAACTCGGGAGCAAAAAAGGTCCTTTGTATAAGGGTCTTGGGAGGATCGAAGCGCAAATCAGGCCGAATTGGCGATATTATTGTTGCTTCGGTTAAAGAAGCCACCCCGGGTGGTGTGGTGAAAAAAGGCGAAGTGGTAAGGGCTGTTATAGTGCGGACAAGAAGCCGGCTTAACCGCAGGGACGGTTCCCATATTCACTTCGATGAAAATGCAGCAGTAATTATTAACGAGCTGAATAATCCACGGGGAACCCGTATCTTTGGTCCCGTTGCCCGTGAGCTGAGGGAGAAAGATTTCATGAAGATTGTTTCCCTGGCGCCAGAAGTGATTTAGAAGTCTAGTATGGAGGTGGCGAAAAACCGGTGGAAATGAAAAAAATGTCTGTTCGCCGGGGGGATAAAGTACTGGTCCTCTCCGGTAAGGATAAAGGGAAAAAAGGAAAAGTTATTGCTACTTCTCCCCGTCTTGGCCGGATAAAAGTTGAAGGTGTAAACATGATTAAAAAACATGCTAAGCCGACTCGAAGAGTCCCACAGGGCGGAATAAGGGAAATGGAAGCAGAATTCCCGGCGGCGAGGGTTATGGTGGTTTGTCCGGCTTGCAATAAACCGACCCGTGTTTCCAAGAAAGTCTTACCTGACGAGAGCCGGGTTCGTACATGCAAGAAGTGTGATGAATCGCTGGATAAGTAAGGAGGGTTAAAGCGCTAATATGTCACGTATGAAACAGAAATATCAAGAAGAAGTAAGGCCTGCCCTTGTAAAGCAATTTGCATACAAGAATGTTCTGCAGTCGCCTAAAATTGAAAAAGTTGTGATTAACATGGGGCTGGGTGAAGGTAAAGAAAACCCGAAAATACTCGATGCAGCGGTTAATGATCTTTCGATTATAGCCGGACAAAAGCCGATTATTACCTACGCGCGCCGGTCAGTGGCCAGTTTTAAGGTTCGCGAAGGAATGCCTATCGGTGCGAAATTGACCCTGCGTGGATCCCGTATGTATGACTTTCTTGATAAATTTTTTAACATTGCCCTGCCAAGGGTTAGAGATTTCAGGGGTATTTCGCCGCATTCATTTGATGGGCGGGGTAACTTTACAATTGGTATAAAAGAACAGCTGATTTTTCCCGAGATTGAATACAGTAATGTAGAGAAAGTTCTCGGCATGGATATTACTATTGTAACTACGGCCGAGACTGATGAAGAAGCACGCGAACTCTTAGCTTTGATGGGCATGCCTTTCAGGGCGGCCTAGAGCTAAGGGTATACGCGGAAATTAAGGAGGAAAAGGATGGCCAAGAAATCGTTAATTGCCAAGGCCAAGAGAGAGCCTAAATTTTCAGTCCGCCGTTATAATCGTTGTTACATTTGCGGTCGACCGAGGGCTTATTTGCGCAAATTCGGCCTGTGCCGCCTTTGCTTTCGTCATCTGGCCAATGAGGGAAAAATACCGGGAATCAAAAAAGCCAGCTGGTAGATGATGGAAGAATGAGAGGAGGTTGTTATTGCTAATGATGACAGATCCGATTGCCGATATGCTTACACGTGTGCGTAATGCAAATAATGTTCGGCACAAGTCAGTAGAAATTCCTGCTTCAAATGTAAAGCGTTCAATTGCTGCTATCATGAAGCAGGAGGGTTTTATTAAAGATTATGAGTATATCAAAGATAACAAACAGGGTATTTTACGAGTTCATCTGAAGTACGGACCCAACCAGGAGAAGATTATCAGTGGTCTGAAGAGGATCAGTAAACCCGGGTTGAGGGTGTATGTCAAAAAAGATGAATTGCCCAAGGTCCTGGGAGGGCTGGGGATAGCAGTCCTTTCTACCTCTCAGGGTTTAATGAGCGATCGCCAGGCACGTGAATCCAGCAGTGGCGGCGAAGTCTTATGCTATATCTGGTAGCATAGCAAGGAGGTTTGCCGATGTCTCGAACCGGTAAAAAACCTGTCATTGTACCTGATAAAGTCGAGGTGCAACTTGACGGGAGTAATATTACTGTAAAAGGTCCGAAAGGGCAGCTTTCTCAAAAACTGCCCGGGGATATGGTTATTGAACAGGAAGAAGGCTCGGTGCACGTAAAAAGGCCGACAGACAGCCCGAGGCACAGGTCTTTACACGGCCTGACCAGGACCCTGATTAATAATATGGTTAAGGGTGTAACCGAAGGTTACAGCTGCAATCTTGAACTGGTTGGGGTTGGTTACAAAGCTGCTCTGCAGGGCAAGAAATTGGTCTTAAATGTTGGGTTATCGCATCCTGTCGAATTCGATCCCGGCGACAACATGGAAATAGAGGTGCCTGCTCCCACGAAAATTGTGGTCAAGGGTATTGATAAACAAGCGGTTGGAAACCTGGCTGCAGTTATTCGCCGGACTTATCCGCCCGAACCTTACAAGGGCAAGGGAATTCGTTACGAAAATGAAATCGTCCGCCAGAAAGTTGGAAAAGCGGGCAAATAGTCGCCTGGAGGTGTAATCTAGTGCTAAAGACAAAATCGCGCTTGGCCAGCCGTAAGCGCCGTCATCGCAGGGTAAGGAAAAAAGTAAGCGGTATGCCGGAATGTCCCCGGTTAAATGTCTATCGCAGCAGTAAAAACATTTATGCCCAGGTGATCGATGATCAATCTGGAAGGACCCTGGTTGCCGCCTCGACCCTGGATCCCCAGTTACGAACAGAATTACCCCACGGCGGAAACCGGGAGGCGGCTCGCAAGGTAGGGTCGCTGCTCGCCGAACGGGCTGTAGATAAAGGCATTAAAGATGTTGTTTTCGACCGGGGAGGTTATCTATACCACGGCAGGGTTAAGGAACTTGCTGATGGGGCCCGTGAAGCCGGGTTAAACTTCTAGAAAGGGGGAATAGCAGGGGTGTCAAAGAAAGAACAAACACAGGAATATGCAGAAAAAGTAGTTAAGATAAATCGTGTGGCAAAGGTAGTTAAAGGTGGACGCCGCTTCAGCTTTAGCGCCCTGGTGGTTGTCGGTGATCAAAAAGGCAAAGTCGGAGTAGGCATGGGAAAAGCCGGTGAAGTACCTGAGGCTATCCGAAAAGGCATAGAAAATGCTAAAAAAGAAATGATTGAAGTTCCCATGGTTGGAACCACGATCACGCACCCGGTTACCGGCCGCTTTGGCGGCGGAAAAGTAATGCTTAAGCCCGCTTCCGAAGGTACCGGTGTAATTGCCGGCGGCCCGGTTCGTGCGGTGCTGGAGCTGGCAGGAGTAAGAGATGTTTTAACCAAATCCCTTGGTTCAGCCAATGCCATTAACATTGTCAATGCTACTATGCAGGGTTTACAATCGCTAAAGCGGGCTGAAGAAGTAAGCGCTTTGCGCGGTATAGAAATAGAGAAGCTGCTCAGTTAAGGAGAGTTTACAGCTATGGCAAAGAAATTACAGATTACCCTGGTTCGCAGCCCCCTGTCTCGCAAGCAGAACCATCGTCGCACAATTAGAGCTTTAGGGTTAAAAAAAATAGGTGAGACAGTTGTTCATAATGATACGGATGTAATCAGGGGTATGGCAAAAACAGTTAATTATTTAATTGATGTTGTAGAAACCAAATGATTCAAGTTGCGTGATAGAGGGAGGTGTAGCCGATGCGTTTACACGAATTAAGGCCTCCTGAGGGAGCCAGGAAAGTGGCTAAACGTAAAGGAAGAGGTATGGCTTCAGGTTTGGGCAAGACATCCGGCCGGGGCCAAAAAGGACAAAAATCCCGTTCGGGTTCCGGTGTGCGCCGCGGATTTGAAGGTGGTCAAATGCCTTATTTCCAGCGTCTGCCGAAACGGGGCTTTACAAACATTTTTAAAAAGAGATGGAGCATTGTCAATTTAAGTGATCTAAGCTCTTTCAAAAAAGGAACAGTGGTAACACCGGATCTTTTACTGGAAGCAGGGCTGCTAAAAAGTCTAAAAGATCCCGTAAAAATACTGGGTGACGGTGAGCTTAATCACAAACTGGAAGTTCATGCCCATGGTTTCAGTAAGCAAGCCCGGGCAAAAATTGAAGCAGCCGGTGGAAAGGCAGAGGTGATATAAATTGCTGGAAACAATACGTACAGCGTGGAGGATCAAAGAACTTAGAGATCGTATTCTCTTTACCCTGGCCATGTTCGTGGTCTTTCGGGTAGGATCGGCGATCCCTGTGCCCGGCGTAGATGCAAGCTTGCTGGCTGAGTTTTTCCAGGAGGATACCATTTTTGGTTTTGTTAATATTATTGGCGGCGGCAACTTGAGCAATTTTACTATATTTGCCCTGGGCATTATGCCTTACATTAACGCCTCCATTATAATGAACCTGTTAACGATAGTTATTCCCAAGCTTAAAGAATGGAGTGCGGAGGGGCCCGAAGGACGTAAAAAAATATCACAAATTACCCGCTACGGTACAATAGTTATTGCATTGATACAGGCCTTCGGTCTGTCAACCTTAATTGCCGGAGAAGCTGTGGTCGATCAGACATTACTTTCTTACACAACAATCATTATATCACTTACAGCGGGTACCGCCTTTCTGATGTGGATGGGAGAATTGATTACCGAAAAAGGAATCGGTAACGGTATTTCACTGCTAATCTTTGCCGGTATAGTTGCCGGTTTCCCGATAGCGGTGGCCATGGCCACCGAGCAATATCGGGTTGGGCAGATTAGCCTGCTGGTTATTGCAGTCGTTGTAGTGCTGCTTCTTGCCCTGATTGTCGGTATTATCGGACTCGATCAAGGACAGCGCAGGGTTAATGTGCAGTATAGCAAACGCGTGGTAGGCCGTAAAATGTATGGAGGCCAGGCTACGCACATACCCATGAAAGTAAACCAGGCAGGGGTTATTCCAGTTATATTTGCTTCGGTTATTTTAAGTTTTCCGCAGACGCTGGTCAGTTTTATACAGCATCCGGTGGCGGAAAGAATTGCCGCAAGTCTTGCATGGGGTAGCAACCTTAACCTGGTATTATATATGACATTAATTATTTTGTTTGCGTTCTTTTATACAGCGGTCCAGTTTGACCCGTTCCAGGTGGCCAGTAATATTAAGAAATACGGTGGTTTTATTCCCGGGTTACGCCCGGGTCGCCCGACAGCCGATTACCTGGCCAGGGTAACTTCACGTCTGACCACCGCAGGGGCATTTTCTCTTGCATTTATTGCCGTATTTCCGATTATCCTGGAGCGCATAACAGATATGAGCATTGTATTCGGTGGCACCGGTCTTATTATCGTGGTCGGTGTTACTCTTGAAACATTTAAGCAAATTGAAAGTCACATGATGATGCGCAGCTATCGGGGCTTCATGAAATAGTAATTAATGATATGATGAAGTAGAGACTAAAGATATGATCAAGTTAAAATCGAAGCGTGAAATACAGTTGATGCGGGATGCGGGCAAGATTGTTGCTGAAGTTCTTCAGGAGATGGAAAAAACGATCGATGCTGGTGTTACAACCGCAAAGCTGAACAAGATAGCAGAAAAAAGGATTCGCAGTTATAGCGCAGAACCGGCTTTTCTCGGTTATCATAATTTCCCCGCCTCAATTTGCACTTCCATAAACAGCGAGGTGGTGCATGGTATTCCCGGGTTGCGCAGACTTGAAGAGGGCGATATAATCAGCATTGACGTTGGTGTTCGCTTGAAAGGTTACCATGGCGATGCAGCTGCAACTTTTGCAGTAGGAGAAGTTACACCGCAGGCCCGCAAGCTAATGGATGTTACCAGAACATCTTTGCAGGAAGCAATTAAGGCAACACAGGCCGGAAACAGGCTTTCCGATATTTCGCATGCTGTTCAGGCCTATGTAGAGAAAAATTCACTTTCTGTAGTCCGTAATTATGTTGGCCACGGTATTGGTGAAGATATGCACGAAGAACCGCAGGTTCCTAATTTTGGCCAGCCTGGGCGCGGCCCAGCATTACAGCAGGGAATTGTGCTGGCTATAGAACCGATGGTGAATATAGGCAGTTGGGAAGTTAAGGTTCTCGATGACCAGTGGACAGTGGTCACCGCCGACGGTAGTTTGTCGGCTCATTTTGAGCATACTGTAGCTCTGGGCAATAACGGGCCTGAGATACTGACCTCTTCCGACCTGGTTTAAGGGGGACTCAGCAATGGTTGAATTAAAGCCGGGGCAGCTGGTCCGCTCTCTGGCCGGGCGTGATAAAGGCAAGCATTACCTGGTCTCTAAAGTGTTGGATCATAAATATGTTCTTTTAGTAGACGGACGCTGCCGCCCTGTTGACCGGCCGAAAAAGAAAAACGTAGCTCATTTACAGCATTATGAGCGCAGGGCAGTTCCGGCCGATGTGTTAAATTCTGCCCAGTTAACCGATAACCAGGTTATTAAATATTTAAAAGATCTGGTTCCGGAAACCGGGGTCCCCGATGAGGAGGTTTAACTGGTAACATGAGCAAAAAAAAAGATGTTGTTGAAGTGGAAGGTACTGTGGTTGAACCTTTGCCGAATGCCATGTTCCGGGTTGAGTTAAAGAATGGTCATAAGGTTCTGGCTCACGTTTCCGGCAAAATCCGGATGAATTTTATTCGAATCCTGCCGGGCGATCGGGTTTTGGTTGAATTATCGCCTTACGATTTATCTCGGGGGCGCATTACCTATCGTTACAAGTAAGGAGGTTCGTTATCATGAAGGTGAGGCCCTCAGTGAAAAAGATGTGTGAGAAGTGCAAGATAATCCGGCGCAAGGGCAGGGTTGTCGTTATATGTCAAAATCCTAAGCACAAACAAAGGCAGGGTTAGTGAGCAATTTTGTCCTGTCGATTCTCAATTACAGGGAATCAAACTCAAGGAGGTGTTAACAGGTTGGCTAGAATTGCTGGTGTAGATTTACCACGCGACAAAAGGGTAGAGGTTGCGCTGAGCTATATTTACGGTATAGGTAAAAACCGCGCAGAGGAAATCTTGAAACATGCCGGAGTTGGCTCTGATACCAGGGTTAAAGATTTAACCGAGGACGAGCTGGGAAGGCTGCGTGAGTTTATTGATAAGAATTATAATGTTGAAGGGGATTTAAGGCGGGAAGTTGCCCTGAACATCAAGCGTCTGGTTGAAATTAGCTGTTACCGCGGGATAAGACACAGGCGTGGTATGCCGGTTAGGGGTCAAAAGACTAAGAATAATGCCCGTACTCGTAAGGGCCCCCGTAAGACTGTCGGTATTCGCCGTAAGAAATAAGAATTGACAAGAAGGGAGGAGCTAACTAAAATTGGTCAAGAAAAAAGTTACCCGCACTAAGCGTCGTGAAAAAAAGAATGTTGAGCGCGGGGTTGCACATATCAAATCGACCTTTAATAATACTTTTATCAGCATCACTGATGTTGACGGGAACAGCATTTCCTGGTCCAGCGCCGGTAATGTTGGTTTTAAAGGATCGCGCAAGTCGACTCCTTTTGCCGCACAGCTTGCTGCTGAAACGGCAGCAAAGGTGGCCATTGATCATGGGATGAGACAGCTGGAAGTATATGTAAAGGGTCCTGGGGCAGGGCGCGAAGCGGCAATACGCTCGTTGCAGGCTGCAGGGCTGGAGGTCAATGCGATTAAAGATGTAACTCCGATACCGCATAATGGTTGCCGTCCGCCTAAGAGACGGAGAGTTTAAGTATATTATTAAAGGAGGTGTAACATTATTTAGATGGGACGCCATACTGGAGCAGTTTGCCGTTTATGCCGCAGAGAAAATGATAAGCTTTATCTAAAAGGCGATCGTTGCTATTCAGATAAATGTGCAGTCGTTCGTCACGCTTATCCGCCCGGAGAACACGGACAGGGTCGCAAAAAGTTCTCTGAATTCGGGCAGCAGTTGCGTGAGAAACAGAAAGCACGCCGTATTTACGGAGTAATGGAGAGACAGTTTCGCCGTTATTTTAAGGAAGCTGACCGCCGCAGAGGGGTTACCGGTGAGATACTCTTGCAGATTTTAGAAAGCCGCCTGGATACGGTTGTCTATCGCATGGGTCTGGCAAGATCCCGCGCGGAAGCCAGACAACTGATCAACCACGGACACTTTGAGGTTAACGGACGCAAGGTTAATATTGCCTCTTACCAGACTAAGGTAGGGGATATTGTTGCTGTCCGGGAGCATCGTAAGAACAAGCCGGTATTTAAGCAAATTATTGAAGACAGGGAGCAGCAGGGAATTGTAGATTGGTTAGAAGTAAACCATGAAAAGCTGGAAGGAAAGGTAATCAGGGTGCCGCAGCGTGATGAAATCGATGTGCCGGTAACTGAACACTTTATTGTCGAGCTTTATTCCCGCTAAGCAAATAGTGAACCCTCAATAAATTAATCGAGGAGGGTATAATAGAATCGTGATGATTGAAATTGAAAAGCCGAAAATTGAATTTGTAGAATATGATGAGCAGAACAACTATGGTCGTTTTGTGGTTGAACCTTTGGAAAGGGGTTACGGAACCACCCTTGGCAATGCTCTGCGCAGGATTCTGTTGTCATCTCTACCCGGAGCAGCCATAACCAACGTAAAATTCGACGGAGCTCTGCACGAGTTTTCCAGTTTGCCCGGGGTGTTGGAAGACACAATCGAAATAATACTTAACGTAAAGGCCATTTCGCTTAAAATACATTCGAATGAGCCGCAAACCCTTGTTATCGATACAGATAAAGCTGGACCTGTCAGGGCTAAAGATATTAATGCACCCGCTGATGTAGATATTTTAAATGAGGATCATTATGTCTGTAACCTGGAAGAAAATGCACGGTTCTACATGGAGATGACTGCTGTTAATGGAAGGGGTTACGTCCCTGCCGAGCGGAATAAAATGCCGCAGCAGCCGATCGGAGTAATACCTGTTGATTCGATGTTTTCACCAATTCGGAAAGTAAATTACACGGTTGAAAATACACGGGTAGGCCAGGTAACCGATTTTGACAAACTGACTCTGGAACTGTGGACTGATGGCAGTATTGGGCCGGATGAGGCAGTCAGTCTGTCAGCCAAAGTGTTAAATACCCATATTGCTCTTTTTGTGAACTTGACCGAGAAAGTGGACGAAGTCGAGATTACTTCCGACAGCAAGGAAGAAGACAGGGAGCGGATTCTCGAAATGACCATAGAAGAGCTGGATCTTTCAGTGCGCTCATATAACTGTTTAAAGCGTGCAGGGATAAATACTGTTGGAGAACTGGTCCGCAAGAGCGAAGATGAAATGATGAAAGTACGCAACCTGGGTAAGAAATCGCTGGAAGAAGTGGAGCAAAAGCTGGATGAACTTGGCTTTGGCTTCAATGATAGCGTAGAGTAAGTCTTCAAGGAGGAAGTTTAGTATGCCATACCAGAAGCTGAGTCGAAAAAGCGGTCCGAGACGGGCCATGCTGCGCGGCCTGGTTACATCATTTTTAGAGAAGGGCAGTATAGAAACTACTGCTGCCAGGGCAAAGGCCTGCCGTCCGTTAGCCGAAAAAATGATCACTCTTGCCAAAAACGGGAATCTTCATGCCCGTCGTCAGGCTATGGCCTATTTGCTGAATGAGGATGTAGTTACCACCCTTTTCGAGAAAATAGGGCCAAAAATGGAAGGTCGGGAAGGCGGGTACACCCGCATTATCCATATAGGGCCGCGTCGCGGTGACAGTGCACCTATGGTCATTCTGGAACTTGTTTCCGAGTGAATGATTGATGGTTAGCAGGTCCGAACTAATGATTGAAGCCAGAAATCTGGCTTACTATTACCCGGGTGAAGAGGAGGTCTCTTTACCCGCCCTTTCCGGGATCAACCTGGCTGTGCACAGAGGCGAATACCTGGCCCTGCTTGGCCCGAATGGTTCCGGAAAAACTACTTTATTGAAGCTTTTCAATGCTCTCTTGACTCCTTCAGAAGGTGAAGTTTGGGTTAAGGGTATTTCAACTGTTGATGAAGACAAAATAACTGAAGTTCGCCGTTATTGTGGAATGATTTTTCAGAACCCGGATAACCAGCTTGTGGCGACTACAGTTGAAGAAGATATAGCATTTGGCCTCGAAAACCTTGCCCTGCCGTCCGCTGAGATTAAAAAGAAAGTTTTAGATGTAGCCAGCCTGCTCGGGCTTGATCACCTGCTGCAGCAACCTCCTCATTTGCTTTCGGGAGGAGAAAAACAGCGTGTGGCCATCGCAGGTGTTTTAGCGATGCAGCCGCTCTGCATTTTGATGGATGAACCTACAGCCATGCTGGATCCGGCAGGCAGGCGCGATGTAATTGAAACAGTGGGCCGGTTAAACCGGGAGCAGGATCTTGCGGTGATTCATGTAACCCATTTTCCCGAAGAGGCAGTTTTTGCTGACAGGGTTATTATCCTCAATCAGGGTTCCCTGGTTACTCAGGGTCCTCCGGAAATTGTTTTTAACGATCTCAAGCTGCTGCACAGCCTGGGTCTTCAGGGCCCTGCTGCTGTTGAATTAGCTGCTTTGCTTCGAAAAGACGGTTTTGATCTTCCGTCACAACTAATCCATAGCCGGGAGTTGGTTCACAGCCTATGTTCATGGGAACGGAAAAGCTGACCCATACTTATATGCCCGGCACCCCTTTTGCCAATGAAGCATTAAAAGAGGTTACCTTTGATGTTAAGCAGGGTGAATTTGTCCTGGTCATCGGGCCTTCCGGTTCCGGCAAATCAACCTTGATTCAACATTTAAACGGACTTCTCAGTCCATCATCCGGAAAGGTCTACTTTGACGGTAATGCTATTAGTTCTGACAAGAGAGAGCTTTTTAAACTTAGAAGGCGGGTCGGGCTGGTTTTTCAGATGCCGGAAGAGCATTTTTTTTCAGAAACAGTATACGATGAAGTTGCTTTTGCCCCACGAAACCTCGGTTTTGATGAAAGTGAAGTGCAAATCAGGGTTTCCAGTGCTCTGGAAGAAGTCGGGCTGGATGCCGGGACTCTTGCGGAGCGGCACCCCTTTCAGATCAGCGCCGGGCAGAAGAGGCTCGTAGCTTTAGCTTCAGTTCTATCATTAAATCCGGAGGTGCTTATCCTCGATGAACCCACTGCCGGGCTTGATTCTTCAGGTCGGCGCAACTTGTTTAGCTTACTGACAAGGCTCAACCGCAGCAAGGGCCTGACTGTTCTTATATGCACTCATCACCTGGATGAAGTGGCGGCTTTGGCCGATTCTGTATTAGTGCTTCACCATGGCAGGTTGATTTTTAATGGTCCGGCAGGGGAGATATTCTCCCGGCGTGAACAGTTGTATGAGTTGGGACTGGGTCTGCCTGCAGTAACCGAAATATTATTCGGATTGTCTGAAAAGGGTATGAAGGTAAGAACCGATATTTATACTCTCGAAGGGGCGCGGCTGGAAATCAACAAAGTTAAAAGGCGGCATGAGAAATGAGCAGAAGCATTACACTGGGCCAATATTTCCCCGGACAAAGCATGATTCACTGCTTAAACCCGCGAATGAAGCTGTTGTCATTGCTGTTGGTTCTGGTTCTGCTTTTCAGCTTACAAACATATGTAGGTCTGGCTACCCTGCTTTTAATCGCTATCTTCCTCATTGTGACCACCAGGGTCCCCATGCGATACTTCTTAAGAGGATTAAGGCCTGTTTTATACATTGCTATTTTTGCCCTGGTAATCTACTTTTTTTTTACCAGCGGCGGCGTTGTTTTGTTAAGGATTGGTTTTATTACAGTAGAATCGGAAGGCGTCAGGGAAGGGATATTTATCATTTTACGCCTGATCTCCCTGGTGTTTTTTTCTTTGCTTTTAACTCTTACTACAACTCCATTGTCCCTTACTCACGGTCTGGGTTACTTTTTAAGACCGCTGCGTTATATAGGACTGCCGACTGAAGAAGTGGCCATGATCATGGCAATAGCTTTACGTTTTATACCGACCCTGATGGAAGAAAGCCAGCGGTTGATGAGAGCCCAGCTATCAAGGGGAGCTGATTTCGAAACCGGTTCAATCTTCAAGCGCGCTAAAAGCCTTATCCCGTTAATAGTTCCCCTGTTTGTCAGCGCCTTCAGGCGGGCTGACGAATTAGCCCTGGCTATGGAAGCGCGCGGCTACCGTATTGGAGCAACACGTACTCGCATTCATGAAGACTTAATTGCTCCCAGGGATTGGGCAGCCCTGGGTATGGTGCTCGGTTTACTGGTCGCTTCGCTGGTCCTTGGTTTGTAATTTAATTGTCAGGCAGAAAAAGGAGCTGTCAATGTTTAATACGCTTATCCGCATCAGTTACGATGGGACCAACTACAGCGGTTTTCAGGTCCAGGCTAATGCATTAACAATTCAGGGAGAACTGGAGCGCGCGCTCTCAGTAACCTACAAACAACCCCTGCGGATAAATGGAGCCGGGCGAACTGATGCAGGAGTGCATGCCCGTGGGCAGGCAGCAAATTATCTGGCCCCTTTTCGCATCGCTGCCGAAAAGCTGCCTTATGCGTTGAATGCTCTGCTTCCTCCTGACATAGTGGTTACCGAAGCAGTAGAAGTGTCCGGAGATTTTCATGCCCGCTTTACTGCCGGACGTAAGATATATAGCTATACTCTTGATCGGGCTGTTTTCCCCCGGGTTATGAAAAGGCTTTACAGCTATCACCTGCCCGAACCCCTGGATTTGGCAGCGGTCAGAGATGCGGCACGCTTGTTTACAGGCACCCACGATTTCAAGCTATTTCAGGCTGCGGGCAGTTCCGTGACTGATACCTGGCGAACCCTTTACCGGGTTGAATTAACTGAGGAACCGGAAAAGCAGCTGCTCGTTTTCTATTTCGAAGGCAGCGGTTTCCTCTATCGTATGGTTCGTTTAATGACGGGTTCCTTAATTCGTGTCGGTTTAAACAAGCTGAATAAATCTGATTTAGAAGCGGCCCTGAAGGGAGACAATTCTGATGCAGCGGGTCCAACTTTTCCTGCTCAAGGGTTGTGCCTGGAAAAAGTACACTATGAGCAATTGTTTTAAAACCTTGTTTGCTTTTCAAGCAAAGAAACTTTAGGTTGAAAATATAAGTTTTGTTGAAATAAATAGCGATAAAACTAGTAAAGGGTGTTTAATTGCCTTGACAGGGCCTGTCCGGTATATTAAAATGTAGGTTGTGGCTTTACTGGACGAGGTAAAAGGAGAGTGTAGAAATGCGCACTACATATATGGCAAAAACTGATGATATTAAACGCAGCTGGTATGTTATCGACGCTGCCGGACGGCCTTTGGGCAGGGTAGCAACGGAAGCAGCCCGACTGCTGAGGGGAAAGCATAAGCCGGAATTTACTCCTCACCTTGATAGTGGAGATCACGTTATTGTCCTTAATGCCGGCAAAGTAGTTTTAACCGGCCGTAAGCTTGAACAAAAGTATTATTACCGCCATTCGGGTTATCCCGGCGGAATTAAAAAAATGGATTACGCTACACTTATGGATAGAAAACCCGAGAAGGCAGTTTATATGGCTATTAAGGGCATGCTTCCTCACAATAAGCTGGGGAGGGCCATGCTAAAAAAACTGCGCGTATACAAAGATAACCAGCATTCTCAACAGGCTCAGCAACCGCAGCTCTGGAGAGAAGGGCAGGATGAAAAGAAGGAAGGAGGCCCTGACTCTTGAGCGAAGTACAGTATATTGGAACCGGACGCCGTAAAAAGTCGGTAGCAAGAGTTCGTTTGCTTCCGGGCGGCGGTAGGATAATGATTAACGGAAAAGAAATGGACCAGTATTTTGGCTTGGATACGCTGAAATTGATTGTCAGGCAGCCGCTGGTGGCCACCGAAAACGAGGGCAATTTCGATATTATTGCCAAAGTTGAAGGGGGCGGTTTTTCCGGCCAGGCAGGCGCAATCAGGCATGGTATTGCCCGTGCCCTGCTGCAGGCTGATGGTGAGTACCGACCGGTTTTGAAAAAAAACGGTTATCTGACTCGCGATCCGCGCATGAAAGAACGCAAAAAGTGCGGCTTGAAAAAAGCCCGCCGCGCACCACAGTTCTCCAAGCGGTAAGTTTTCTATTTCCTTAATAATCGATAAAACAAACCCACCGCAGGTATCTAAAAGCTCAGGTGGGTTTTTTATTGTGAGCAGGAACTGGATTTAAAACAGTAGAAGTAGAGAAGAAACCATCAGCAAACCTGGATTAATGTTAAAAGGAGTTGGAGAAAGTGAGAGAAATAAGGCCCGGAGTTTGGTTTATTAAAGGTGAAAACAGGGGACGTTACCCGTATGCTCATTCTCTATACTTCGAAGACGGAGAAACTCTTCTGGTCGATACCGGGGCAGGGCCTTTTTTGAAGGAGTTATCTGATAAAACAGGGCAGGTTGTTTTAAGCCATTATCATCGCGATCACGTTGCCTGCAATCATCTTTTTGCAGGGGCATCTTTTTCAATTCATGAAGATGATGCAGCAGGCGTGGAAACGATGGAAGGGTTTTTAAGCTTGAGCGGTCTGGATCAAGTCGATATTGAATCATATTGGAAAATAGTTAAACAAAGCAATTTTACCGCGACTAAAATCGATAATTATCTTAGAGAAGGAGATTCTTTTGACCTTGGGCGCCTGAAAATACAAGTACTGCATCTGCCGGGTCACACTCCGGGGCATTGCGGTTTTTTGATTGAAAACTATAACACTGTTTTTGCTGCTGATATAGATTTGTCTACTTTCGGGCCCTGGTATGGCAATGCTTCCTCTGATGTAGTCCAATTTCGTCAATCAATCCGCCGTTTACGCAGCCTTAAACCGGAGCTTTTGATAACAGGGCATGAACGGCCGGTCGAAGACGAGATAGATCAAAAATTGCAGGCTTATGAAGCAGTTCTCGACCAGCGTGATCAAGATATTATAGCGGCATTGAAAAGGCGGCCGGCTACCTTAAAAGAATTGTCCGAAAAAAATATAATTTACCGCCGTCACTATGGCCAGGAGGTTCTCTTATATTTTGAAAGAAACATGATTCAAAAACACCTCGAGAGCCTGATTATAAGAGGAATGGTGATTAAAACGGAGGATGGTTTGTATGAAGCGCTGTAAACAGCTAATAGATTTCGTTCTCCTTAGTTGTCAAACCGGTCAAACTCAATTATAATATGCTTTACAGGACTCCATTAAAAACACATTATCCTGGCGGTTGCTCCGTGTAACCTGGGGGGTATTTTGGCTTCAGCTACTGATAAAGAAGGTAAAAGCTATGAAAATACAAGAATATGTTAACCGAATATTAAACCAGGGCGCTGTTCATGTTACCCTGATCGATCCTTCGCGGCAAACTTCTGAAGCGGCAGGCAGGTTGGCTGAAACTGCCCAGGAAGTGGGCAGCGATCTTATATTTGTCGGTGGTTCGTCAGGGGTATCACAACAAACACTTACCCAAACATGTGAGGCAGTAAAGCAGCGGGTACAAATACCGGTACTATTTTTCCCGACGGGAACCGATTCAATAAGTTTGAACCTGGATGCTTTCCTATTTTTGAGCTTGCTGAACTCGCGAAACTCTAAATTTGTCAGCGGCACCCAGTCGAAAATTGCCTCAGTTTTAAAAAGGCTCGAGATTGAAACTCTCTCCGTAGGATATATTCTGGTTGAACCCGGGATGAAGCTGGGTGAGATTGGAGAAGCTGAGCTGGTGGCCCGGGATAACTTCTGGCAGGCCATAGGCTATGCATTGACTGCTGAATTTATGGGTATGTCGTATGTATTCCTGGAAGCGGGCAATGGTGCGGCCCAGCCGGTTCCTGCCGGGATGATCAGGGCTGTTAAGCGCGAGCTCTCAGTTCCCCTGATAGTTGGCGGTGGAATTCGCACAGCTATAGACGCCCGCAGGGTGCGCCAGGCCGGAGCCGATATTGTTGTTACAGGCACTGTTATTGAAGCAGCAGGATACCGTGAGAGACTGCGCTCTATCCTCAGTGCTCTGAAAGATTAATACCGGGTTTCTTGAATTAAAACAAACCATCCAGGCAAATCAAGCATAGATGATATAGACTGTAATTTTTCCGCCTCAGACTTTCTTTCCTCTTCAGGCTTTCTTACCTTGCACATTCACCGCCTTTGCCGCTTACCGTCTCCAGGGCATGCTCGAGTACCGGTGAAATCACATTCATACATTCGGCAACAGCTTTCGGACTGCCGGGCAAATTAACGATCAAGGTTGAGCCGCTGATCGCGGCTACTCCCCTGGAAAGCATTGCCTTTGCCGTTGCAACTGCAGTTTCCCGGCGGATAGCCTCGGCTATGCCGGGGACCAGGCGGTCTGATATGTCTAAAGTAGCTTCAGGAGTAACATCGCGGGGGCTCATTCCGGTTCCTCCGGTGGTAAAAATGGCGTCAAATTCCCGTGACACCATTTCCTGCATTACCCGGGCCAGGGCAGCGCGGCTGTCCGGAACTATAACCTGGTCGATAACATCGCCCCAGGGCAGTAATATGCTGTTCAGCAGCGGCCCGCTCTTATCTTCTCGTTCACCGCGCGAACCTTTATCGCTGGCCGTAATTACCCCGAACTTATAAGATTCTTTAATATCAAGCCGATCGCCGGTTTTTACCAGGCCTTCTAACAATACTTCGGTGAAAATGCCTTCGCGGGGCATAACGCAGTCCCCGGCCTGGTAGTAAATTGAGCAGCGGTCATGACACTCTTTGCCGATCTGGGTTACTCTTAAAATAGCATCCGGACCTGCTTTTAACCTGGTTCCGACAGGAAGGTTAACCAGGTTGATTCCCCTTGTAGTCAGGTTTTCAGCAAAATCACCCGGTCCGACATCCAGGCCCTTAGCAGTCATCTTGGCAATGCTTTCTTCGGCCAGGAGACTAACCTGGCGGTGGGCAAATCCGGCATGGGCATCGTCTTTCAGTCCCATATCCTTGAGCAGCATGCTTTCACCAATATTTTTCTTGCGCTGCCCTTTTTCAGGGCTGGTGCATACGGCAACTATTTCGGGCATTAGTTTTGCTCGCGGGAGAAATGTCCCGAGCGCCCTCCCTTCTTTTCAACCAGTCTGATATTCTGGATAACCATATTTTTATCTATAGCCTTGCACATATCATAGATAGTCAGCGCTGCTACACTAACACCGGTTAAAGCTTCCATTTCGACTCCGGTCTGTCCGGTTAGCCTCACTCTTACCCCTACTTCAATTTTAGATTCTTCTTCAATCGGGGTGAAGTCCACCTCTACTCCTGATATACTCAACGGATGGGCCATTGGTATAAGGCGTCCGGTTTCTTTAACTGCCATCACTGCTGCAACCTGGGCCACTGAGAGCACGTCTCCCTTGGCCATACGACCGGCCATAACCCGGGATAATGTGTCGGGAGACATAGTAATTTCGCCCTGTGCGTAAGCTTCACGGCTGGTTTGCTCTTTTTCCGAGACATCAACCATTCTCGGGCGGCCTGATTTGTCAAAGTGAGTTAAACTTTTATTGCCGGCAGTGTGAATATTACTTTTTTCTGCAGGGAAAAAACGATCACAGATAAAATCAGCCAGGGCCTTGATGTCATCAATACTAATTACCGGAATATCGAGATTGAGATCATCTAAGTCAGAAATAACGGCGATCGTCTTATGGGGCAGAAGCGGTTGACGGTTTATCTCGCTGCGTACTACCTCGATCTTCGGGTTGCTGCTCTGTTTGTTCCCTTCGATGATAATTAAATCAATTTCAGTTAGAAATTCAGTGACAGCTTCATTGCCGCTTTTTCCTTCCCGTGAACCGAATAAAAAAAAGCTTTCGGGAGTGGTCATCCCGGAAATATCGGCTCCGGCCCGGGAAAACCGCCAGCTGTCCTTCCCGGGCAAATCTAAATCGTAATGGTGAAGATGCCCTTTCAGGGCAGCAACACTTAAACCACGCCGTTTTAGTTCCGGCAGTAGATTTTCCAGGATAGTTGTTTTTCCGGTTTCAGATTGGGCGGCAACTAAATTAATGATTACCGGTGGCATTTTTTCGCCTCCAATTATTGTATTCCTCACTTAAGCCTGTATATTAGATCATACATTTTCACGAGCTTTTAAGTCATAACTGACCATCCGGGCATGGAGATTATTTTAACCTCCTGTTTTCGACATGCCCCGCATTTTACCAGGATCTACCGAACCGCACATACCGTCTGCGGCCATCTGGTGCTCGACCGGTTTGCCGGCCAGCACATCCTTGATCAGTTCCTGAAGGGCTTTTTTATCGTTAATAACCGGTCGAACCGGTTTTTCATCCTGCCAGTAAAGGCAGGCTTTCAAAGTGCCTTCCGCCGTCAGGCGCAAACGGTTACAGGTATCGCAGAAATGTTTGCTGATTGGATGAATCAAGCCTATTGTTCCCTTGCTCCCGGGGATGGTATATGATTCAGCAGGACCTGCTCCACCCGGCAGGGGTACAGCAGTAAGAGCCAAGCCTGCTTGTTCGGCTTGTTCCTCGACAAAACTTAAGGGCAGGTAATGGTCGCGGTAATCCCGGTCGTGGTCGCCGATTGGCATATATTCTATAAAGCGCACATGCAGAGGTTTTTCCAGGGTTAGCTTTATAAAGTCAATTATCTCATGTTCATTTATGCCTTTCATTAAGACTGTGTTGAGCTTAACAGGCTGTAAATCGAGGGCAAGCGCTGCTTCAATCCCGTCCAATACCTGCTGCAGTTCCCCACAGCGGGTAATTCTGTGGTACTGGTCTGGATTCAAAGTGTCGAGACTGACATTGACCCTGTCCAAACCAGCCTTTTTGATGCTCTCTGCATAACGGGGCAGCAAAATGCCGTTGGTGGTCATGGAGAGGTCTGTGATGCCTTTTACGGAGGCAATTTTTCCGATAAGGTCGACAATACCCCTGCGAATAAGCGGTTCCCCACCAGTAAGCCTTATCTTGCTGATTCCAAGTTCCGCTCCTGCTTCAACAACTTTTATAATATCTTCATAACTCAGGATCTCGCTGTGAGACATCTGCTCAATTCCTTCTTCACCCATGCAGTATACACAGCGCAGGTTGCAGCGATCGGTTACAGAAATCCTTAGATAATCATGTTTTCTTCCGTGCACATCAATTAATGCCATGGCATGTGCTCCCTTCTTGCTATAAACCGTCTATGTTCTTTCCTGCATCTCGCATGCTGTATCCGCCCATATCTTCAACCTGCTTTTGGAATAACGGGTCGGTGATAATATCTAATAAGAGATTTGCTTCCTTGCTTGTGTAAAAAGAATCACTTAAGAGCAGGTCGTAACGTTCTTCAATCAAGGGGACAAAGTCAAGGTCAAATGCTTTCGCTGCCGGCAGGATGCCCAGCCCGACGCGGGCAGTTCCTGCTGCAACCGCAGCGGCAATATTCAGGTGGGTATGTTCTTCACGTTCATACCCGTAAATATCTTTTGCTGACAGACCTGCTTCCTGCAGAAGGTGATCAAAAAGGATACGCGTTCCGGCTCCCTTCTGGCGGTTGATAAATGCCAGTTTCTTTTCGGCCAGGTCTTCTATCCTGTTAATTCCTTCTGGGTTGCCCCGGGGGACAATCCAACCCTGCATACGGTAAGTAAGGTTAACCAGGTGTGTCTTTTTATCGGGAAGCATTTTCCTGATATAGGACTGGTTATACTCTTTTGTATCGGGGTCAAAGAGATGCACCCCGGCCAGGTGTGCCTGGCCGCGCCCTATTGCGGCAATGCCGCCCATACTGCCCAGGTGAGAGGAAGTAATATTTACCTGTGGATCGCGTTCTTTAAGGGCAGTGCCCAGCAGGTCGATAATCAGGTCATGACTTCCGGCAGCCAGAAGATTGCAGCGCAGTTCGCTTAGCGGACGATACAGCTCAATATCCACGGTTTCATCCTGCTCAAAACCAAGCGAGTTAGGTGGGATAACCAGGAGGCCGTCGGCCCGGACCATTGACATGGTCACGCCAGCTCCACGGGTTAGAGGATTGGCCATGTAACGGCCGTCTACATAGCCTACCGTCATACGGATGAATTCTTCAACTCCGATTTCTGAAATAATTCTTCTGCCCAGTGTTACCGGGTGTTTTTCTCTTTGCGGTAACGGCAGGCCCAGGTAACGGCAGAGCAGCGGCTGGACGAACCATTCCAGGCTCATGTAGGCCGAAACCGGATAACCGGGGAGGCCTATTACCGGTTTATTATTTGCCTGTCCCAGGATAGTTGGTTTCCCGGGCCTGGTCGCAACCCCGTGAAGAAAAACCTCGCCCAGTTCTTCGATAACCGTAAATGTGAAATCTTTTGCGCCGGCTGAAGATCCCGCGATAACTATAATCAGGTCGTGAATTTCCAGGGCAGCGGTCACTGCTGTCCTTATATTAGCAGGTTCGTCAGGAACAATTGGCATTATTTCAGGTTCGGCACCCCATTCATGCAGGTAGGAAGCAATAACTGTGCTGTTAAAATCGGGGACGCTGCCCGGTTTTCTTTCCCTTCCAGGTTCGATTACCTCCGAACCGCTGGGAATGATTGCGACTTTTGGTTTTTTCAAAACCCGGACCTCACTGATTCCTCCGGCCAGAAGAGCGCCTAAATCAGGCGGTTTCAGCCGGTGTTTCGCCTGAACAATAATTTCCCCGGCAACCACATCCTCACCGACAGCGCGGACATGCTGCCATGGAGTAGCAGGATTCAATATCTCGACACTTTCGTCGTCAAATGGTTGGATATCTTCAATCTTAATTACAGCATTAAAATCCGCCGGCAGGGGCCCGCCCGTATTGATATAGCAGTAATCATCTTCGGGTTTGAGGATTAGCGGGTTTTGGTCAGAGGCCCCGAAAGTACTCTCTGCCCGGACGGCAATGCCATCCATGGCAGCGGCATGGTAGCCGGGCATGGAAAGCCGGGCAAAAACCGGTTCTGACGTAACACGCCCCGTTGATTCCGCCACAGCTATTATTTCCATGCTGCGGGGAATTTCTACTTTATTTAAAAAAAGCTCCAAAGCTTCCTTTCGGGGAGTATTGCTCAAATAAACTTTTCTCATCTAAAGCTCTCCTGTATAATTATACTTTCTGCATGCACAAGTTTAAAATCATTTTTCTTAAATGTTGTTAAATAAGTTATTCCCATATGCTTACTTCTACCGCTTCCCCGGCACTCAGACCTTCAACGGCGGCAGGGACGATCAGCAGGCCGTCAGCTTCAGCAAGGGTGCGCAGCATGCCTGAGCGGCCGAATACCGGCACCGCTTTTAACCCCTCGGCGGTTTCTTCCAGTTTTATTCTAACGTAATCGGTCCGTCCGGATTGTGAAGAAATATTCCGGCTTAATATAGCTTTTACTGTTGGCTTAAAGATGTCTTTGTTACTTCCGGCCAGCCGATTGATAATGGCCTTTCCAAAGATGGAAAAGATGTTTAAAGCCGATACAGGATGTCCCGGCAGGCCCAGGACCGGTTTGCCATTGCAATTTGCCAGAAGGGTTGGCTTTCCCGGTTGTATTGAGATGCCCTCCACCAGCAAACCCGGCGTACCCAGTTCCTGCATGGTGCGGGCAGTGTAGTCGCGGCTGCCGACTGAACTTCCTCCTGAAAAGATAAGCAGATCAGTTTCCTCCAGCATAGCACGGCTTTTATCAAGGAAGATTTCAAACTGGTCGGGCAGTATTCCTCCGTATTTAACAGATGCCCCGTATTGCTCAGCCAGGTAAAGCAGGGCCGGTGCATTGCTATCCCTGATTTGTCCCGGGTTAAGGGTGCGCGTCTTATGGTCTGCAAGTTCATCGCCACTTGAAAAAAAACCAATGACAGGCCGGCGGTATACATTTACCCTGCTGATGCCCAGTGAAGCCAGCAAGCCAATTTCCGGGGCGCGCAGTTTGTGGCCTTCAGGCAGGGCAATATCACCTTCTTTAAGGTCTTCCCCGCGATGAATTACATTCTCGGCGGGAGCAACCTGGCGAAAAACCTGGACCGTGGAGCCGGTTACATCGGTATCTTCTACCATTATTACAGCATCTGCGCCTTCGGGCAGCATGCCACCGGTATGCACAAGACAGCACTGTCCGTTATTTATTTGTGGAGCCACCTGGCCCATAAGAATCTCCCCGATGCAGTCGAGCATAGCCGGGATTCCTTCAGAGGCGCCAAAAGTATCCCTTGCTGCGACAGCATAACCATCAACCGTGGATCGGTCAAAGCCGGGCACGTCTTCAGGGGCTTTAAGTGAATCAGCCAGGTTCCGGCCGCCTGCGCTTTCCAGGGGCAGGGTTTCTCTTTCCAATCCTGAAAAATTTTCCTTAATTAGCCTTAAAACTTCATCAGGATCTGTAACCTTCATCAACTTCATCGATACACCTCGTATAATGAAAATAAATATAATCTTTTACAAGATTAAGCTATCTTGGTTAGAATCCGGGGTTCATGCCCCGCTGTCCCGGGTAAAACAAAAACCGCGCCTCCACTTGCAAGAAAACGCGGCCTTACGGCATAGTCTCCTTTCCAATCACGGGAGGCAGGGGGATTTCTCCCCCAACCCAGGCCTTCCACCATAGCTTTTACAAGCAGTAGGTGAAGAGGCTCGGAGTCTTTATATGTTTTGCTAACATATTATAACATATTTTTGTTAGTAGGGAAACAGAAGCAGTCCGAGAAGAGCACCGGCAGCAATAAAATAAAGAGGGCTTACCTGTTTTAACAAACTGGCTATCAGCAGCAGGCCAAAAATAATGGCTGTCGGCAGGTCAATAATGGCGGTTTGACCGAGAGTGAAAGAAGCAAGCAGGATCAATGCGACCAGTGCAGAGCGCAGCCCGTTAAGAAAGTTAGCAGCTTTCGGGTTCTGAATAACCTTAACAAGGATACGAGATAATAGCAGCAGGAGGACAAGGGAAGGGCTGATTACTCCTAAAGTCGCGATGAGCGAACCTGCAACACCGGCCATGGTATAGCCGATAAAGGTGGCAGCGTTAATGGAGATCGGTCCCGGTGTCATCTCTGCAACGGCAATAATGTCGAGGAATTCAGAAGCGGTCAGCCAGCCATGGACAGTGATCACTTCAGCTTCCATCAAGGGAATCATAGCGTAGCCGCCGCCAATTGTAAAAAGACCTACCTTGAGGAAAGACCAGTAGAGTGAGAGCAGCATAGTTATCACTTTAAACCCCCCTTTTGCAGACGATCATTCCGGCTAACCCGCCAACCAGCAGAATGATAATCGGATGGATCTGGGTGATAATTGCTATCAAGAGCAGAACGGCACAAAGGATGACCCCGTTTAAACCCTGCAAAATGCCGCGGCCCATTTTAACTGCTGCCGCGGCGATTAAAGCGACAACGGCGGGTCTGAGGCCGTAGAAAATGGCCTGGACATAATCATTGTCTCGCAGCAGGGGATAAAAGTAAGCGGCAATGGCGAGAAGGATGATTACTGATGGTGCTGTGACCCCCAGGGCTCCCATCAGGCCGCCCGGAATACCGCGCAGACGGATGCCGATTTGGATAGCGCTGTTTAAGGCCAGCTGTCCCGGCATGCCCTGGGTAATAATCAGGATATCGGAAAACTCTTCGGGGCTGACCCACTTTTTATTATTGACAACTTCTTGCTGGATTACGGGTAAAATTGCGTAACCGCCCCCGAAAGTAAAAGCGCCCACTTTTAAAAACGTGAGCAGAATATGCCACAGCGATTCAGGTTTATCTGTTTTTATTTCCTGGCGCGACAACAAGGTATCCTCGCTTTCTAAACAAAGAAGGGTAGAGTGAATCATTACAGCATTACCATAGAAGAATCACCAGAATTTGTTTCAAGGTCTGTAATTAAAAAGCGGGGCATTATTGCCTAAGCTTATTAAAACAGGATCTACCTGGTTATAGTTCCTGTTTTTCCCGCTAGTTGACTTGAGGATATAATTTATAAATCCTGCCCCGGGTCGATGTTATTATCAGCTGGGTCTCTCGATTGTTCCATTTCTTCAAAAACGCGCATGACCGCCTGCAGCGAAACAATCAGGTTTTCTCTTTCGGATTGGTCAAGGTGCTGGGCCAGGTTGTTAAAACGGAAGGAACGTCTTTCAAAGACGAGACTGGACAGCTGCCTGCCGTATGAAGTCAGGGTTACCCGTACCACCCTGCGATCGTTTTCGTCTCCACGACGCTTGACCAGGTTTAAGTTGACCAGCCGGTTGATTAATCGGGTTGCGGCACTTTCAGCCAGGTATATTTCCTGGCTTAGTTTACCCATGGTCAGGTTATCGTGATAGTAGAGCACCAGCAGGGCATTAATCTGGCTGGGAGTGATGCCCAGACCGGTTAGCTCACGACTTTCCTCTGTATTTAAATAGTGCATTAATTTTGGGAAGATAGCCTGGATAGCGGCTGTAAATTTATCGGTATCTCTATATTCACTGCTCACGTTATTAGCTCCTTAATCATACTTGATTTATATTTTGCCGCCGGGCTTGATAATAGGTTAGGCTATTTGCATAAATATGTCAAGCAAAGGAGTTCTTAGCTCAATGTTTGCCGCAAATAGATCTTTAACCGGATTTGTTTGCGGCCGTTCAATTTGTTATACTTTAAATGAGGAATAATCTAAGGCCGGAATTCAGAAGGCCTTTGTTCGCTGACCGTTCTGACTTCCGGACTGAAGGCAGGTGTAATCTATGCTATCAATTATTGGCATTGCTCCGCATCCTCCAATTATAATTCCTGAAATTGGCAGAGGTGAGATAACGAAAGCTCAAAAAACCGTGGATGGCATGAAGAAGCTCAGCGGCTATATAAAGCAAAAAACTCCTGAATTAACGGTTGTAATTTCCCCTCACGGCAAAATACACTCTGAAGGACCGGCAATTCTGGCCGAAAAACAGCTAAGCGGCAACTTTGGGCAGTTTGGGTTTCCGGGGATTCAACTTGACATGGAAAATGATCTGCAGTTAATTGAGCTGCTGGTTGACGAGGCTTCTTCGGAACCGGTTAAGCCTGCGCTGCTTGGTGATTCTGATTATGGTGTTCAGGCTGCCGGTAAGCTCGACCATGGAGCCCTGGTGCCCCTGCACTATTTGCAGGAGGCAGGTGTTC
>SKZS01000054.1 GCA_007127255.1 Syntrophomonadaceae bacterium
AGGCTTCCTTCAGATTCCGCCTCACGGCGGACACCTTTGCCATCAACTAGTGGTTCCCACTGCCAAGCCCACAGCGGACTTTCACCGCCAAGTTAACACCCATGCCGGGCGCACATAAAAATGCAAACCGGGCAGACATTAAATGCCTGCCCGGTTTGCATCAAGCGTATTACATTAAAGACAATTTAATCTATTGTTATTACTTTCCTGGGGCCCTCATCCTCAATCTCTATATCCAGCTCAAGGAAAGGTTCAACTTCCTCGTTGATAATTAAAAAGTCATAATTGCCGGGTGTTAAAAAGAAAAAGCGACGACCGTTTTCTGCTCTTACCGCTTCACGTTCATGCAGCAATTGATATTGCAAGTAATCCTCATTCATCCATATTTCATCCCATACCTCAGCCCATTCTTCCTCAAGCATTTCATCATCTTCGTTTAAATCAAAGTCTAAATCTATAAGCCCACCCGGGAAAGCGTAAAATAACAACAAGTTATAATCGGAGGTGTTTTGAACTAAAATGGGCACCCTGCCGTCGCCGCCAATATCAATTCTGGTATCCTCTGTTAAACCGAAATACGAATTAATGACAAAGAAATCCTGGTTGAAAAGTGATAGATCATATTCTCCTTCGGGTAGAATAAAAGTATAAACTTCATCCGGTGCAATGATCTCATCCTTGAGCAGATCTTCACCCCAGTCATCCAGACCTTCTCCGAAAAATGCAGCGTGAGCGATAACAAGCTCTTCGCTATTATTTGCTACTTCGATCGAAATGCCATCTTCCTCATCGGGAAGAGTTTCATTGTCCCCGCAACCCATAACAAAAAACAGGCTGAAAATTAAGGCTGCCACCAGTATTGTTCCTTTAATCATAACCAACCCCCGTATGCTCCATCAAAGTTGAATGCAACCAAGACACCGGCACTAGTTACTGCAGATAATCTTGCTTGCCTTTGTCATTTTACCATATCTGCTTTTATAATCAAGTGATATATAAAAACATTGGGCAGAGAACCTGTTATACATTATAATACACTAGGGGATTTAGAATAGGTTACAATAAGTTTGAAGGAGTTGTTTTTTTGAAAGAACAAAGTGAAAGGTTGGGAAGAGATCCGATTCCCAGCCTGCTGGCAAGCCTGGCTGTTCCCGCAGTAGTGGGTATGTTAGTCATGGCCCTGCACAGTGTTATTGACACAATATATATCGCCCGCGGCGTTGGCACAATCGGTGTCGCAGCCGTGGCCATATCATTTCCTGTACAAATGTTTTTTTTGGCCCTGGCCGGCGCGCTGGGTATCGGCGGCGGTTCAGTTATTTCGCGGGCCCTGGGAGCAATAGAACTTGACAAGGCCAACCGCGCTTTCGGCAACATTCTAAGCATGATTATTTTTGTCAGCCTTCTCGGGGCATTCCTTGGCCTGACTTACCTAACCCCGATGTTAAGGCTTTTCGGGGCAAGCGATGCAATTATGCCTTACGCCTGTGATTACCTGGGAATAATCCTTTACGGTACCATATCATTCGCTTTCGGCTTTTCCATCAATAATGTTGTTCGCGCTGAAGGCAACGCCAAAATGGCGATGATTATAATGATCATCTCTTCGGTTTTGAACATCCTGTTTACCCCTGTTTTCATGTTTGCTTTAAATATGGGCATGAGGGGGGCGGCTTTTGGTACGGTTACAGCCCAGGGAATTACTGCATTATACCTGTTGCTTTATTTCATAACCGGAAAAAGCAGCCTGTCTATCAGGCTGCCTTACCTGCTGCCCGACTTTCAATTGATCAAGGAAATATTGGCTATCGGTGCTTCCGCTTTTGCCCGCCAGGGCTCGGCCAGCGTGATGCTGATCATTGCCAACAATTTACTTGTTCATTACGGAGGAGACCTTGCTGTTGCCGTGCTTGGCATCATTCACCGGGTGATGATGTTTACACTGATGCCGATACTGGGAATCGTCCAGGGAACTCTACCCCTTGTCGGCTTTAATTACGGGGCAGGGAAATATATGCGAGTTAACAAATCGATTATCCTGGCCATGAAAATATCCACTTTAATATCCTTTGGCGCTTTTTTACTGGTGATGACTGTACCGGGTCCCCTGATGAAGATATTTACCACCGATCCGGAGGTAATAGAAATGGGGCAAACCGCCCTGCGGATCATGTTTGCCCTGTCGATGACTGTTGGCGTGCAGATGATCACCGGGGGAGTGTTTCAGGCCCTCGGCAAGGCAAGAGAAGCATTTGTAATGTCACTGGCCAGGCAGGTCCTTTTCTTAATTCCCCTGCTGCTCCTGCTGCCTTTGTTTTTTAATTTAACTGGGGTCTGGCTTGCTTTTCCCCTGGCCGAACTGTTCTCTTTCCTGCTGGCGCTCTGGTTAATCAGGCGTCATCACACTTTCTTTTTTGCGGGAAGCCAAAATGCGGCCGAATTATCATTAGAAACAGGAAGAAATTCAAAATAAACTAATCTCCTTTAGCTTTACACCCGATCAGGCCCACAAAAAGGGTAGGAAAAATATCGCCACTGCAGCAATGAAGATTATAATCAGACTGAAGGTTACAACCCCGAGGATTATCCCCAGGCGTGCCAGGCGCCTGTTTTTGAAATCTTCCGGCGGCGCCTTGCTTCCGGCTATTAATCCGATAACAACGGCTGCTGCCGATAAGGGCAGCACTGCGGTGCGAAACAAATCAACAAGGCCCAGCATCTCTATTTTAAATGCAGCCAATACCGCCAGGGGTAAAAGTGTTATACTGGCCAACCCAAGGAACAGGGCAATCAAAGAAAGCTTAGAAACAGCCTGCTGCTCTACTTTACCGGAAACTTCTGCTGCCATTTATTTTCCCCTCCAGGCATTTTCTTTTCTACTCTGAACCATCATCTCTCATAATTCTAGTATCAACATGATATAGATCCTGCAGTATTCTAAAATAAAGAAGCTCAATCAAATATGCAAAAAACGGAAACAGGATAATTTCAGGATAAGCTTATTAAATAATTCTCTTTGATCATTATAACCTGTCCTGATTGTGGCAACCTGTTATTAGCCTGACAAAGCTTCTGGCCTTATCTATGAGGGTGATCGGCGCTGAACTGAAATGGCATTTGCTAGCTGCGGGAATACCATTTCCACAAATTGCGGGCTTCTTTGATATCCAAATCAGTGACCTTGAAAGACTTTCCGGCCGGAGATGAAAGCACCGAGGCCTGAACCGTTCTCAAGTTCCACCAGCGCTGAAGAGGATTGGAACTGACCTCCAGGGCCTGGATATAATTGCGCCGGACCAGGATTTTATAGCGGTTTATAAAGCGAAATCTTAAAGTCAGTTGAAGATCTTCAATCACCGTACCCCCTGCATTATAGCGACTTAGACCCCAGAAATAGGCTGGAATAACCAGGATAAAAGCTATCCATCCATAAGGAGCCCACTGCAGGGGAATTATCACCGGCAGGGTAGTTAACAGGGCCCGAAATATATAGCGACGGCGGGCGCGCAGCGGCAGGGGCACTATTGTCCGGGGAAGCTGATATTCGGGCAGAATCCTGACCAGAAAATTTGCTACTTCAGTGCTGCGCAAGAGCGGAAATAGCACTGTAACGTAATTCTGCTCGCGGGAGCCACCTCCTGCCACCTCGGCGATCAGTGCGCACCTTCCGGTAAGCTGGCGCAGCACACCCTCATGGATACCCAGGGCCTGCAGGCGGTGCAGTTTTAAAGTGAGTTGTTTTTGCTCAATTAAACCCCATGAAACCTGCAGACTCTCTTTTTGGCGGCGCACTGTAAAATTTGCGTTCTGAATCATAAAGGCGAGGGCAGAAATAAACCAGGAAAACAGGAGCAAAACAATTAAGACCAGCACCACGGTGGCAGCAGCTGTAGAAGTAACCTGCTCAATCATGTTTTCCCAAAAAGTCTCGGGGATAAATGGCATAACCTGGGAGAAAACAGCGGCGATCAGGGAAAAAAGAAGTAGAAAACGTCCCGAAGTGGCCCCGGCAAGGAATAGCTCCGGGGAAGATATTCGGTATACTTCTTCAAAAGTTTCTGCCTCACTACCGGAAGCTGCTTCGTTTGCAACCTTTTCCTCGCCTGTTTCTGCCGTTTCTTTCTCTTTTTCGAGCTTGTGTGCAGAACTTTCCAGGGTTTCTTTAATCTTTCGAGCTTCTTCTATCGTTACCGCTGTCAGGCTGAGTTCCGATTCCATTCCCCCGCCGGCAGTTTCGACATGCAGACTGGCCAGGCCTAAAAGGCGCTGAAGGATCCCGGTGCGAATATTTACAGTCTGGACCCTTTCCTGTTTTATGGAACGTTCTTTTTTAAAAACTACCCCTGACTTGATATGCAGGTAGCCTGATTCGTAGCGATATGTATAAAAAGCCCAGTTTAACATCTGGTAGGGGAGTATAATTGCCAGGGAAACTGCAGCGAAGATCGCAAAGGTAACCAGTGTCCACCTGGAATCAGTATTTCCTATATTCTGGATCATCACTATAACGAGGGGAGGTAAAAGGTAAAGCAGGCTGCGCACAGCTCCCAGGGGAATCATGATTGGATGTTGTCGCTTTTGATCAGACATCTTCATCACTCACCCGGGCGAGGGCTGAGATTTCACCCCGCAGCTCGGCCGCCGTTTCCCGTGAAAGAGCGGGGATGCGGTGGTTGGTGGCAGCCGTAGAGATACGCAGGGTTGCCAGCCCAAAAAAGCGCATTACAGGTCCATGCTCTGTATCAACATGCTGGACCCTGATCATCGGGATCAGGGTGCGCCGGATAATAATAATCCCATGCTGAATGTCAATTTCATTATCGCGAATTTCATAACGCCAGAAATGCATTTTCAGGCGGGGGATGATTACTGCCACAACCAGGGTAAACAACACCACCGCGCCGACGCCAAGCCAACCGAACAACTCAGTCAGATTCAATAACGGAAATAAATTAACCAGGACCAGGTAAGCTGCCGGAAAAAGCAGTAAAAGCAAGCCCCAGAGCAGTCCACTGAAAAACCAGGCCCGTAACGCCCGGCTGTCAATTTTTTCTTTAGGCGCTCTTTCCATCGAACTCACTTCCCTTCATGTAAAGACCACATTCTTATTTTCTTTACTAACATGAAAAACCCTTTTCAAAACGGAAATCTATAACCTAAAACAAAAACAAGAACAAAAGGATAAACCCCGTTATGCCACGAATTTTAAAAAGATAACTTAAGTAAGTGCCTTAAGTAAGTGCTTTGAATTGCCCGGATGGCTAAGAATAATGCCATCCAGCGGATATACCGGCTTAGAAATAGCTGTATACAGTACTGCAGTGCTGAACCAGTGCTTGTGCTGGCGATATCTGCTATCCCTTTAGAGCTCAAAGCAAAACAACTTATTAGACAAAGAGATGGTGATATTTTGCCAAATGATCGGGATCGAAAAAAATTTGCCTGGGAACCGGGACAAAGTTACAAACTTGAAATTACCGATCTAAATCATCGAGGTGAAGGCGTCGGTAAGGTTTCAGGTTTTACGCTGTTTGTTCCCGGAGCGCTGCCCGGTGAGATAGTAGAAGCCCTTATCACTAAAACACATCAAAATTATGCTGAAACGACATTGCTTTCTAAAATCAGTTCATCCCCTTACCTGGTAAAACCGCCATGCCCTTACTTCAATGCCTGTGGCGGATGCCAGCTGCAGCATCTCCAGTATGACAAACAGCTGGCCTGGAAACACAATATGGTTACTGAAACTCTCAGGCGTATTGCCGGTGTTGAACCCGTTATTAAGCCCCCTCTGGGAATGGATAACCCGTGGTGCTACCGTAATAAAGCCCAAATTCATCTCGGCCTGAAGAAAGGTAGTATAACAGCAGGTTTTTACGAAACGAAGAGCAGGCGTATCATTAACATTGAAGAATGCCTGGTCCAGCACCCGAGCAATTCCCGGGCAATAAACGCCATCCGCAGGGCTCTTCAACAATATATTGGGAAAGAAAATCTAACCACTCCCGGTAACCTGCCCATCACCGGTGCTGCAATTCGCGCTTCATTTACAAAAACAGAATGCCTGGTTACCCTGGGCGGCAGCGAAAAAAACGGCCGCCCAAAAGATGAAAACTTAAAAAAACTGGCTGAATTAATTAATGCCGAAACCGGCAATCAAACAACCGGCGTTGTATTCCAACAGGGCGGCAAAAAGGGTATTTGTGATTTAACCCTCTTCGGGCAATCATATATCGAAGAAGATATCGCTCCCTTCCGCTATCGTATATCGCCCCAATCCTTTTTCCAGGTCAACTCAGCACAGGCAGCAGTGCTCTACGAGCAGGCTGCTTCAATGGCAGGCAGCCCAAAGAGCGCCTATGATCTTTACTGCGGGACAGGCAACTTTTCTCTCTACCTGAGCATGAAGGCAAATCAAGTAATTGGCATTGACTCCTCCCGGGCTGCCATAGCTGATGCCCGTGTTAATGCCTCTGTAAACAGCGTAGAAAACATAAAATTTATCAAGGCCCGCACCGAAGACATCTCCGATCTCCTGCTTGCAGGCAGCCACCCAAAAACAATCTTCCTGAATCCGCCCCGCAAAGGCTGCTCAAAAAACCTTCTTGACACGGTCGCTGAAGCCAAACCAGAGCGCATAGTTTACATTTCCTGCAACCCGGCCACCCTGGCCCGTGATTTGAAACATCTTCACCAGTATAACTATTCCGTAACCCTGGTCCAACCAGTTGACATGTTCCCCCACACAAGCCACATCGAAACAATAACCCTCCTCCAAAACAAGTTCAACATTTGGGGTCAGGCCTGAAGATTGAACTTGTTTTTTGCAAAACACAACAAATACTTAAATTGGTATAATTGTATAATCAGAGTCAGGTTTGAAATAGCATTCACACTACACACTAAACTAAGAAGGTGATAATCATGGCAAGGAAACCTCGCATTCATTATCCCGGAGCTCTTTATCACGTAATGGTAAGGGGTAACAACAAAGAAACTGTTCTACTCGATGACCTGCAGAAAAACAAGTATCTAAGTATCCTGGCTCGTTACAAAAAAATGTTTGATTTTAAGCTTTACGCTTTCTGTATCATGGATAATCATGCTCATCTGCTCGTAGAAGTCAACGAAACTCCTTTGTCAAGTATTATGCAGCGCATTCAACAGGTATACACTCAATGGTATAATTACACTTTTGATAGAACCGGGCATGTCTTTCAACAAAGATATAAAGCGTTACTGTGTGATAAGGATAGTTACCTGCTACAACTGGTAAAATACATCCATTACAACCCGGCAAGATCCGATCTCGCTAAAGGGATTAACTACCCATGGAGCAGCCATCGCTATTATTCGGCAGAACAAATAGATACTCTTGTCGATACCACTTTTGTTCTAAATATGTTTTCCCCTGACACGAAAAAAGCGATTGTGCAGTATTCGCAATATTTAAAGCAGAAACCGGAGAATAAAGATTATGAGGACACAGTAGAAGTTCCGGAAATGATACAAAATACCGAACATGAGAAACTGGAACAAGAAGATACTTTAAGCTTCGACGATTTAATTGAACTCGTATGCCGCAATGAAGGTATCAGCAAAGAGTTGATAATTAATAAGGATAAGACTCAAAAAGTCTCAAATACCCGTAAGGCAATAATCATATTAAGTGACAAATACTGCTCGATATCTAACATAAAGTTAGCCGAGCATTTAAATCTCGCTCCTTCTATGACCTCAAGGATAAAAGCCAAAAGATTCAAGCAAACCGCCAAGGTAGAAGATATAATTAAAAGATTTGAAAGAGGAAGTTCAATAACTGAGGCCTGACCCCAATTGTTGAACTTGTTTTGTGTTTGGAGTTTGTTTTTGTTATTGTTGATTACCTTACAGCATCAAAATATGTTATTATTACTGATGGTGAGATAGAATGAATTCGGGAAGTGATCTGTTGACAAGTGAAAATGTTCATCGCATAGATTATGATGGTCGCGAAATTGTATTGATAGGAACTGCTCATGTTTCACAAAAAAGTGTAGGCGAGGTTAAAGACGTAATCGCTGCAGAAAACCCCGACACCGTTTGTGTGGAGTTATGCGAGGCCCGTTACCAGTCCTTGATTGATACTGAAACATGGAAGAATACCGATATAGTTAAAATTATCAGGGAAGGTAAGGCCCTGCTGCTTCTGGCCAAACTGGCCTTGTCCTCTTACCAGAAAAAACTAGCCCGGAAGTTTGGTGTTAAACCCGGGGAGGAAATGATACAGGGGATTAACTCGGCTAAAGAAATCGGCGCCGAATTGTGCCTTGCCGATCGCGATATTCAGATTACTATGCTGCGGTTGTGGAGAAATCTCGGCTTTTGGAGCAAAATAAAGCTTTTTTTTAATTTTATGCTGGGCATGTTTATTGATGAAGAGCTGACCGAAGAAGATATGGAAAAAATGAAAAGTCAGGATATGCTCAGTGCCGCCCTGGAAGAGCTTTCAAAAGCTTTTCCTCAGCTTAAATCAGTCGTTATTGACGAACGAGATATTTACCTGGCCCAAAAGATTAAGGAAGCGCCCGGAGAAAAAGTTGTTGCCGTACTCGGAGCAGGCCACATCCCCGGCATTAAAAAAGAACTGCTCAACAATCATGACCTATCAGAGCTAAACAGGGTTCCATCTCCGTCAAGGGCTACCAAGATTATCGGCTGGGGTATTCCCATTTTTATTATCACCATTATTGCCTCTACTTTTTCTGTTGACAGGGCTACGGGTATAGATCAGATGATCAGCTGGATTCTATGGAATGGATCTTTAGGCGTACTTGGAGCAATCCTGGCTTTTGCCCATCCCCTCGCTATCCTAACCGCCTTTGTCGCTGCCCCAATCAGCTCGCTGAGCCCCCTGCTGGCAGCAGGATGGTTCGCGGGGTTAACTGAAGCCCTGGTCAGAAAACCAAGTGTTAATGACTTTGAAAACCTGGCTGAGGATATGCATACTCTTAAGGGCTTTTGGCGCAATAAGGTGACTCACATCCTGCTGGTAGTTGTTTTTGCCAATTTGGGCAGCACTATCGGCACTATTATCGGCGGCGCAGACGTAGTCAGCAAGTTTATCAGCACCTTTTTCGGATCTTAAGTCAGGGGTTACCCCGACCAGGCGGTATTATTGATTGCTTCGGCCAAGGTGGGATGAATATGCATCATATCCTGCAGGTCGTAAACCGTGGCACCGAAACGAATAGCTGCAATCAGTTCATGGATCAGTTCTCCACCTTCTGGCCCAATGATGTGTGCGCCGAGAATTTTCCCGTTGACTTTATTGACCACCAGCTTAATAAAGCCATCGGTTTTTTCAGCAGCCAGGGCTCTTCCCTGGTAAGCAAAAGGAAATCGCTGGATTTTTATTTTAAAGCCGGCCTCATGTGCTTCCTGTTCACCCATCCCAACAGATGCTATCTCCGGATCGGTAAATACAGCGAAGGGAATCAGACGCTTTTCATTACTGACGACCTCCTGACCTTTAAGCAGGTAACGTGAGAGAAGCAAACCATCATGCCAGGCGCGGTGAGTGAACATCATCCCGCCTGTCACATCACCGATCGCCCAAATTCCCCTGGCGCTTGTTTTGAAACCCGAATCGATCTTGATAAAACCCCTGCTATCGGTTTTAACGCCCGCCTCTTCCACCTTAAGCCGATCGCTGTTTGGTGTCCTTCCGGCGGCTACCAGGAGCTTTTCTGCGCTGTAACGTTCAGCCCGGCCTTCCCCTTGATCTACAGCATAAACAGTAGAGCTATCTTGGCCAACTTTACTGACTTCGGTTCCCGTTTTAATCTTAATCCCTTCTTTTTTAAGCAGATCTTCGATCTCCGCCGATATTTCTTCTTCCAGGATGGGCCCTAGGCGTCTGTTGCGCTGAAGCACAGTTACATCCACTCCAAGGCGGGCGAATAACTGGGAAAACTCCAGGGCTATAACCCCTCCACCTATAATCAGGATGCTATGCGGCAGACTTTCCATTTCCATTACTGTAGTTGAAGTCAGGTAATCAATACTCTCCAGGCCATTAATCGGCGGAACGGCAGGGCGGGCTCCGCAGGCAATTACAATCTTATCTGCAGTAAGGGTTTCCCCATTTACACTGATTTCCCGCGGTCCTGTAAAAGAAGCTGTTCCCTCAAAGAGGCTAATATTATCATTGCGCTCAACATTTTTATAACCGCGACCGCGAATTCGGCCGACCAGGTTATCTTTTCGCTCACGCATGGCAGCCCAATCAGCCCGCGGCGCTTCAGCTATAACACCATAGCGGCCTGCTTCCTTTATTTTATGCATTATTCTGGCCGATTCTATCAGGGTTTTCGAAGGGATACAGCCAATATTTATGCAGGTCCCGCCCATGTGGCTGTATTCAATTAAAGCTACTTTCCAACCAGCCCCTGCAGTCCTATGCGTCACATTCATTCCTGCAGAACCACTTCCGACAACTATCAGGTCAAACTTTTTCACCTTAATCAATCCTCCGCAGCATCATTATGTTAAAACCAGCCATTGATAACAGCCTCTATGCTTTAAATAATCATAGATTGTCATAAATCATTTTTTTCCCGCTGCCCGGGGAGAAAAAACAAATCACTCGAGAAGTTTTTAGGACTTACTACGATCCCCCATAAAATAGGCTGCCAGGACTGCAGTAACAGGAACAGCACAAATCAAACCGATACTGCCTGCAGCTCCACGGACAAATTCCGTAGCAATTATATCCATGTTAATTACCTTGAGCCAGTCAATTTCGTAACCCATAACCAGAAGCAGCATGGGCGTGGCAGCGCCAACGTAAGCTAAAATCAGGGTGTTAGCCATGGTACCCATGACATCGCGGCCAACATTTAATGAGCCCTTAAACAGATCC
>SKZS01000205.1 GCA_007127255.1 Syntrophomonadaceae bacterium
AACCCAGGCTTTGCCACAAAGCAGCCATGATCAATGCAGTTGCAAGAAAAAACTGCCCCCATACACATCCCCTGCAATCACCCCGGATAAAACCTCTTAAAATCCCGGGCCAGAGCATTTGAACAAATACTGCAGTCAAAGCAAAAGACGCAAAAAGCATACCGGTTTGTGCGTGACTTAAGCCCAGGATACCTGTCCTTACGGGTAAAAAAGTAGCAAGGGTCCCGGTTGCACCCATTGTTCCCAGGGCAAATATAAAGGCTCCACGCAGCTGCGGATTAGAATATAGCTGTCTAAAGGAAATTGGCAGCAAAACATTTTGTCCTGCTGTTGCACGGGGATTGGGCAAAATAAAAAATGCAGTAATTGCGGCAGTGAACATAAGGACAGCAAGAAAGTAATAGACTGGATGATAACCATACCTGCCGGCTATGAAACCCGCAACCAGGGGCCCGGTTATCGCAGCTATGCCAATAGTAGCACCAAAAATGGCCAGGCGTGGCCTCTGGGATACACTATCGTTACCCTTTCCAATTAAACTGGCCAGAGCAGCAGGAACAAGGATTCCACCTAAAAAACCGTGTGCTGCTCTAACCATTATAAGATAATATGCGCTGCCGGCAAAAGTATAGAATAAGAGGATAATAACAATGCCAGCCAGCCCTGAAAAGAGGGGGAACCTCCAGCTTATACGATCAATGACCAGACCCCCGGTAAAATTACCGGCGATATTAAACAGTGAATATGAACCGACAACGATACCCAGTATGAACGGGCCTGCTCCAAGCGAAATGGCATAAGGAGCCAAAACAGGCATTTGAGCATGAGTATCAAAAAAAGCGCTGTATACGACAAAATAAACGGCAAAAAGGAAAAACCTGCTTTTTTTACGCTCAGCCTGCTTATCAGTATTTTCTTTTGAACCGATTCCGTTTTTCTGCATTTTGTACTCCCCAAAATATAAAGTAACCATGTAAACAGGCTTACAATAATAATTGCCTTATTAAAATATATCACATTATAATTTGGTGAAACCGGATACAACTTTAAAAATAAAAGCCCTTTACATTTCACTGATTGACAGTAATTAAAAGGGCTTAGTTAACCTTAATTGAAAGGCAACAGGTTTAATCACTCGAAAAGCTCTAAATAGTGACCATACCCCTGCGCTTCAAGTTCATCTTTAGGAATAAAACGCAGGGCTGCAGAATTAATACAATAACGCTGTCCTGTCGGAGCAGGTCCATCCTCAAAAAGGTGTCCCAGGTGTGAATCTGCTTCCCTGCTGCGCACTTCGGTACGCACCATACCACTGCTTCTGTCTTCTACTTCGATTATACTTTCAGGATTAATCGGCCGGGTGTAACTGGGCCAACCAGTGCCGGAATCATACTTGTCAATCGAGCTGAAAAGCGGCTTGCCAGAAACTATATCAACGTATATGCCTTCCTCTTTATTGTCCCAGTACTTATTTCTAAAAGGAGGTTCGGTAGCATCCTCCTGGGTAACAGAATACTGTAGTTCCGTAAGACTTTCACGGAGCTCATCCATGTCCTTTTCTCCCTCCATTTCCATTTCCACTGCTTCAGTCTCAGGACCGGTTACCATTTCCATGACTACACATCCACTTATGGAAATCGAAAAGAAAACTGCCAGTCCAAATATAATTAGCAAATGTTTTATTTGATATTTCCTATTCAACAATAACACCCTTCCAAAATGCAAAATATCCTTTAATATGCTTCGCTTTTTCCTTAGGCTCAGGATAAGACCAGGCGGCAGTTCTATTTATTTGATCACCTAAAACCAGGTTAAAATAATGCGCTTCCCCTTTCCAGGGGCATTGTGTCTTGTAATCTGTTTCAACCAGGCACTCTTTATTTACGTCTGCAGGGGGAAAATAATGATTACCGTCCACAATAACTGTTTTATCGCTCTCAGCTATCACAGTATCATTCCAAATGGCTCTCGTCACAATCTATTCCTCCCCACAAGATTTATTATATAATTTTTATATACCGATATATATAATATTATAGCCTTATACCTATAACGAGTCAATAGCTTAACATGCTATGCCTGGCCTCGTTTAATTCTCCAGAGCATCAGGCAGCAAAGAACTATAATCCCCGGAGTAAAAAGGTGAACGGTAGTAAAGAAGCCTGCACCCCAGGCTTCACTAACAAAACCCCAGGCTACCAGTGGGTTCTGCCGGAATGTCTCCTCTATCAGTCCGCGAAGCAAGGTATATCCAAGCACAAAATTCCAGAAAAGATAACCGGGCTTGTTTTCTCCCCTGCGAGCAAGATAATTATGAAACACAAGAAGCGCGATGCCAATCAGCGAACCATAAATCTGGGTAGGATGACGTTCGAAAAAAAAGATAGCGGTTTCGCGGCCAATAATCTCCTGGTTGAAAATATTAGCAATGCGAACCAGTGCAATACCAACTGTGACTCCGGGAACCGCAAGGTCGGCCAAATCATGCCAGCTTAGTTTTTTGATATAGCAGTACAGCCAGCTGCTCAGGATTCCTCCAAGCAGCCCGCCATGAAAAGCCAGCCCTCCCTGGTCAATTCGAATGATCAGTTCCGGATTGGCCATAAAATATGACCAGTTGACAGCAACAAATACCATCCGGGCTCCAACAACGAGGGAAAATAGTACGATCATGAAGAGGATAAATATTATATCTTCATTAAAACCCTTTTTAACTCCATGCTTGCGCATGTAATAGAACCCTGTTAGAACAGATATTGCAAACATTAACCCATACCAGCGCACTACCAGGGGCCCAATCTCAATAATGACGGGGCTGATGTTTTCAATTATCACTTAA
>SKZS01000034.1 GCA_007127255.1 Syntrophomonadaceae bacterium
TAAGGGTAAATATATCGAGAATTCTTTCTCCACCAGTTTTCCGTCGAAAATATACAACAGCAAGTTCAACAGGAAAAGTTACTATTATACTTTTAGTCCGACGGGGCTCGATGACCACAGGCTGTTCAAGCTCAACCAGTAAGTGAGTGCTTAGTGCCGAGGGGGTATGGAAAGGTTCTACCGGGCTGAGCAGTAGATTACCCTGTTCTGCCAGGATTATCTTTTCATTACTGCCCGCCCCACCTTCTCGGTGGTATATAAGCTCTCCTTCATGCTTCTGCAATGTAAGTGAGACCCCTTGAAAGTTTACCTCTACAGGCAGCCTGTGCGGCCCCCAGGGAAAACCATCCTTTTTATCCTCCGAACTGTACTGCCAGTTTATACGCTTAAAGGCTTCTACTGCCCCGTCGTCTTTTTTTGTCATAACCAATCCTCTTTTCTACCTCAAATCAGCTATACCTGTCATTATTTCGACTTATATAAAAGCAAATCCTTTATCCGGAAACTACTGATATATATTTAAAACGATCGCTGGCCAACAGGGCGAACAATCAAAAACTACGATACAAAATTATTTGAGTATTATAGCCAGAAAATTATTATACACACCCACCTGGAAGGCATTTATTGCAGAAATAAAGGCGGCTTTAAAAGAAAGCCGCCTCTTTATTGAAAACTCGATTATCCAAATAATCATTTAACTGCTGCTTTTAGCCGACCTTTCGCGCCGGTTGCGATCGAGAATTTTTTTTCGCATCCGGATAGCAGCAGGAGTGACCTCTACCAGTTCGTCTTCTTCAACATATTCCATGGCCTGCTCCAAACTAAACAGCTTTGGCGGAGTCGGCTTGATCGCATCGTCAGAGGCACTGGCCCTTATATTTGTCAAATGCTTCTTCTTACAGACATTGACATCAAGGTCACTTTCGCGGGAATGCTCTCCGACAATCATCCCTGCATAAACCTGCTCACCGGGGTGCACATACAATATGCCGCGTTCTTCCATGTTAACTATCGCGTATGGTGTTGCTTCACCACTTTCAAAAGCAATCAACACTCCACGCCGCCGGCCGGATATTTCCCCTTTATACCTTCCGTAATGACTAAAGAGGTGATGCATAATACCCTCTCCGCGGGTATCAGTCAACAGCTCGGAACGAAAACCAATTAGGCAGCGGGCAGGAATCAGGAATTCTAGTTTTAGATTTTTTTCTCCTGCAGGCTCAAGATTAAGCATCTCTCCCAGTCTGCCTCCGAGATTTTCAATCACTCTTCCTGAATATGACTCGGGGATATTCACATATAGTTTTTCGTATGGCTCGCATGTAACCCCGTTAATTGTTTTTAAAATCGGTTTCGGTTTCGAAATTTGCAGTTCGTAACCCTCGCGCCGCATCGTTTCAATCAATATTCCCAGGTGAAGTTCTCCGCGTCCGGCTACTTCAAATATTTCCGGAGAAGCGGTTTCAGAAACCCTCAGGCTAACATTAGTTTCTGCTTCTTTCCACAACCTGCTGCGCAGCTGGCGAGAGGTAATATACTTTCCTTCCTGTCCCGCAAAGGGGCTGTCATTAACCATAAAGTTCATTGTAAGGGTCGGCTCATCTACATTCAGCAACGGCAAAGGAATCGGGGTAAGGGAGTCACTGACGGTCTCCCCAATATTAACCTGGCCCAGACCGGCTACAGCTACTATATCCCCGGCATCTGCACGGGCAGCTTCACATCGCTTCAGTCCTTCATACGTCCACAATTTGCCTATCTTAACCACTTCAACCTGGCCATCCTGCTTGCACAGCGCAACGCTTTGCCCACTGCATACAAATCCATTACGAATCCGTCCTATACCAACCCGTCCTACATAATCATCGTAATCGAGAGTGTTAATCTGCAGTTGAAGTATTCCATCGGAATCAGCCTCAGGCGGCGGTATTTCAGCTAAAACCAGTTCAAAAAGAGGCTGCAGATCACGTCCGCTCTCAGTGTGATCCATGGCAGCCAATCCCAGGCGTGAGTTGGCATAGATTACCGGAAAATCGAGCTGCCAGTCAGCTGCTTCCAACTCTACGAAAAGATCAAAAACTTCGTTTAGAACTTCTTCAGGCCTGGCATCAGGACGATCGATCTTGTTGATTACCACGATAATCCGCAAACCTACTTCCAGGGCTTTACGCAGAACAAATTTTGTTTGAGCCATGGGGCCCTCAAATGCATCGACAAGCAGTAAGGCCCCGTCTACCATTAGCAAAACTCTTTCTACTTCACCGCCAAAATCGGCATGCCCGGGGGTATCTACAATATTTATCTTGGTACTGCCATAGTGTACGGCCGTATTCTTGGATAAAATCGTAATGCCCCGTTCCCTCTCCAGGTCATTTGAGTCCATTACTCTTTCTATTACTTGTTCGTTTTCGCGAAATATCCCTGCCTGTCGCAAAAGAGCGTCTACCAGGGTTGTTTTACCGTGGTCGACATGAGCAATGATTGCGATATTGCGAATGTTTTCTCCTCTATGTATAGCCATCTGGTTTCACCTGTTTTCATATGGTTTTAAGTGCATCAATAATGCACGGCATTTAATTAAAACACTATTCCCCGGGAAATGCAATCCACTTAGGGAATAAAAGCTTAACTGAGGAGGGTTTTAATGGCCTTGCGGTAGAGGGGAATTCCACGGGGACAGGTGCATTTACGGCAATCAGAACATTGTTCAATACCAAGCTCGCGAGCCTGGGCTTTCCTGTCTTTTTGGTCACGGGGATCAAGGTGAAGTTGAGCCAGCTTTAAAAATACCAAAGGACCGGCAA
>SKZS01000043.1 GCA_007127255.1 Syntrophomonadaceae bacterium
CTTCAGCGGTCACGGACACTTTGACCTGACAGCCTACGATGATTACCTGGCCGGAAAAATCAAAGATATAGAGTATCCGCAGGAACTTATCGACGAATCTATCGCTTCAATATAAAAAGCATGGACCGCTTTTAAAACAAAGCATTGAAGAGATGACAGAGATGTTCCAACCTGCTTGATCTAAAAAAGCCCCCTGCCATTGATGGCGGGGGGCTGTTCTATAATCATCCGGACTGGGCCGGAGTATGGCATTTCTTACATCATCGGCATTCCGCCGCCCATGCCACCGCCGGGCATTCCGCCGCCCATGCCGCCGCCATCTTCTTCGGGAAGATCGGTGACAACAGCTTCGGTAGTCAGGAATAGTGCAGAGATGCTTGCCGAGTTCTGGATAGCAGAGCGTGCTACCTTGGCCGGGTCTACTATACCTGCTTTGAACATATCTTCAAATACACCGGTTATAGCATTAAAGCCGATCCCTTCATCCATATCTTTAAGTTTCTCTACAACTACGGAACCTTCTGCACCGGCATTGTCGGCAATGACCCGGACCGGATCTTCCAGGGCCCGTTTTACTATCGCCGCCCCGGTTGCTTCGTCTCCGGTAAGTTCTTTTTCAAGCTTTTCAAAACCTTTAGCAACATTCAGGTAGGCAATTCCACCACCGGGAACAATTCCTTCCTCAACTGCTGCCCGGGTAGCGGAAAGAGCATCCTCAATGCGCAGCTTTTTCTCTTTCATTTCAGTTTCGGTTGCTGCTCCCACTTCGATAACGGCAACACCGCCGACAAGTTTAGCCAGGCGCTCCTGCAGCTTTTCGCGGTCGAAGTCGGATGTTGTATCATCAATCTGGGAACGGAGCTGAGAGATCCGCTTCTTAATAGTTTCGCTTTCGCCAAAACCATCAACAATAACAGTTTCTTCCTTGCTGATCCGAACCTGGCGGGCCCGGCCGAGCATTTCAAGAGTAACATTTTTCATCTCGATACCGAGATCTTCCGAAACAACTTCGCCACCGGTCAGGATAGCAATATCTTCAAGCATCGCTTTGCGGCGATCACCAAATCCTGGCGCTTTAACCGCAACACATGTAAATGTACCGCGCAGCTTGTTAACTACCAGGGTAGCAAGAGCCTCCCCTTCTACATCTTCAGCAATAAGCATCAACGATTTACCCTGCTGCACAATCTTTTCCAGCAGCGGCAGGAGTTCGTGAATATTGCTCACCTTACGGTCGGTGAGAAGAATGTAAGGCTCTTCAAGCACAGCTTCCATCTTCTCGGTATCGGTTACCATGTAAGGTGAAATGTAACCCCTGTCAAACTGCATCCCTTCAACTACTTTCAAATCAGTGGTGAAACCCTTTGATTCTTCAACGGTAATAACGCCATCTTTGCCTACTTTTTCCATTGATTCGGCAATCAGTTCACCGATTGCTTCATCGGCGGCAGAAATGGCGGCCACCTGTGAAATATCTTCCTTGGTTTCGACCGGCTTGCTCATCTTCTCCAATTCTTTAAGCGCTACGGCAACAGCCTTTTCAATACCGCGCTTCATAATCATCGGGTTTGCTCCGGCGGCAACATTTTTTAAGCCGTCGCGAATTATCGCCTGGGCCAGCAGGGTTGCCGTGGTAGTACCGTCACCGGCAATATCATTTGTCTTGGTGGCTACCTCTTTTACAAGCTGAGCGCCCATATTTTCAAAGGGATCCTCAAGCTCAATTTCGCGGGCGATGGTTACACCATCATTGGTAATCTGGGGAGAACCAAACTTCTTGTCTAAAACAACATTACGGCCTTTCGGTCCAAGCGTTACCGTCACCGTACTTGACAGTTGATTAACTCCACTTTCAAGTGCCCGACGGGCTTCTTCATTAAATTTTATCTGTTTTGCCATATTATATAACCTCCTTCATACTGATCGTCCTTATCTTACAGATCTTCTTTACATTAGGGCTAAAATATCATCCTGACGCAAAATAAGGTATTCGTCGCCGTTTACCTTAACTTCTGTTCCTGCATAGCGTGAAAATAAAACCTTATCTCCTTCTTTTACTTCCATTTCCAATTTGGTGCCGTTATCAAGAACTTTTCCGGTGCCTACAGCCTTAACTACACCTTCCTGCGGTTTTTCTTTTGCCTTGTCTGGCAAAACAATACCGCTGGCTGTCTTTTCCTCTGCCTCCAGGACCTTGACAACAACCCTGTCTGCTAATGGTTTAAGATTCATCCAACCTGCCTCCTTTTGTCTTGATCGCAAATATTGTTATCTTAGCAGCACTCTCAATGAGTGAGTGCTAATGAGATCATACCTAATGATACTTTAAAGGCTGGGGACGGGCAAACCTAATGGCAGGCTGAAATATGCCTGCCACGGTTTTAGATGGAGTTTTACGCTGTTATGCTCTTTATTTCTTTTAATTACTGCGTTTAACACCATATTTCTGCTTACTTTAAGAATTGAATCTAGAAACAGCCCAGCTGACAGCTGACGATCTTAATTCCAGTTTCATTACATGCTTTTCCTACTTCCGAAATTGTACAACCTACCTCCGAAGCGATAGTAAAAGCCTGCTTGCAGGGTAATTTTTGCGCCTCGGCTTCAAATAATATCCTTTCTCTTAGCTGATTTGCTTTTTCCTGGCTCATAAACAAACCTCCATTTTTTTAAATTATTGTAACTGCTCAGCCCGATACGCCTTGGTTAATGATAAGCCGTGCCTATGGGGACGGTTCGAGCGTCACCGAAGCGAAGCGGAGGTCCGAAGGGCAGACGATGGAACCGTCCCCTTGGC
>SKZS01000136.1 GCA_007127255.1 Syntrophomonadaceae bacterium
AACGGTAAACTGATCCATAACCTCGGTTACGATGAGCAGACCCGTTTTGGCACTTACATCTTTTAAGAAGTCCAGTCCTTCATGCTCCAGCCCCTGGAAACTATAGGGTGAAGTACGTGGTTTGAAGGCACCTGCCCTTAAAACTTTAGCTCCTCCTGCTTTAATCGCTTCGGCAGCCTGCAGTAGCTGTTCTTCGTTTTCTATGGCACATGGGCCGGCCATTACAGTTAACTGGGGTCCTCCTATAGAGACTTCACCAATTTCGATAACTGTATCTTCGGGGTGAAACTCGCGCCCTGCCAATTTAAATGGACGGGTAATAAAAACCACTTGCTCGACTTCAGGCATTGCTTCCATGGCCTGGGCCGCTTCCTCGCGACGCTGGCCGATAACACCGATTACTGTTCGGTTTTCACCTGTAGAAAGGTGCACACCATAGCCCATCTTTTTAAGCTTATCGGTAATTTTTTTTATTTCATTTTCCTTTGCACCGGGATTCATTACGACTATCATAGAATTGACCTCCTTTGGAACTGGTTCTTCAGGGGTTTTCCGCTATAACCATAAACGAGAAACCCTTATATTAAATGATCCGCAACCATCATCCTTCTTCAAAAAGGCATGGGAATGTTTCTTGCCTCACAAACGATTCGCGTTTTAGAAAGCGGCCATGCCCTGCTTCGCCAACATATGCACCTCGATCGAAGGTGAGAGAACAGCGTGGTAAAACTTTTTGTGGAACACTTTTGCCAGCAAACCCCTCACAGGGATTGTAATCAACATTTTGGTACCGGGTAATTGTACTGATGTTGAAGTCAGCTTCGGGATCGAAAATGACCAGGTCGGTGTCACTGCCCCCGAAATCAAATGTTAAATTAGAAGTTCAGCAATTTGAATTGAATTTGTAGCTGCACCTTTACGAATATTATCCGATACGACCCACATATTAAGACCATATTCTACTGAATAGTCGGGGCGAATACGGCCCACATAAACTGCATCCTTTCCATCTGCTTCCAGAGGTGTAGGGTATTCCAGCTTCCCAGGGTTGTCTGCAACTAATACTCCCGGGGATTTTTCTAAAAGGGCGCGGGCTTCATTTGCGCTCAGTGCCTGTTCCAGTTCAACGTTCAGTGCGATCGAGTGCCCGTTGATAACCGGTACCCTGACCGTGGTAGCTGTAACAGGAAGACCGGGAAGACTCATTATTTTTCTGGTTTCCCGAATCATCTTGATTTCTTCCTTACAGTAACCTTCTTCAACAAATATATCAAGCTGTGGCACAAGGTTAAAAGCCAGTTGATAATTCCGGATAGCGCCCTTATGGGGAATAAGACCGGTCTTGACAGGCTTGCCGGCCAGGTAAGCGCGACACTGCTCCTTCAGCTCTTCCACTGCTTCTTTACCGGCACCGGAAACAGCCTGGTAGGTGGCGGCAACAACCCGCTTCAGAATGGCTGTTTCGTGCAGTGGTTTTAAAGCAACAACCATTTGGATGGTCGAACAATTCGGGTTTGCGATGATACCCCTGTGTTTGCCTGCAGCATCAGGATTAACTTCGGGAACAACCAGTGGCACATCTTCCTCCATGCGGAAAGCACTGCTGTTGTCGACAACCACAGCCCCTCGTTTGACGGCTTCCGGCACCAGTTCTTTGCTTAGATTCCCTCCCGCGCTAAAGAAAGCAAAATCGATTCCTTCAAAAGATTGGGGGCTAACTTCTTCCACTGTATAAGTTTCAGAACCGACTTTAAGCTTTTTATCTGCCGAACGGGCAGAAGCTAATAGTTTTAACCTGTTGATCGGAAACTGCCTTTCCAGCAAAACATCAATCATTTTTTGCCCGACCATACCGGTTGCCCCTACTACGGCTACATTATACTTCTTGACCTCAACCACTATTTCTCCTCCTGGTGTCCTGTAAGCTGATCAGGTATATCATCATCGCATTCAGGTTTATCTAATAAAAATCCGGTAATAACCGGCTTGTATTGCGGATCGTCTTTCACCCGGGCATCCCATCTACGGATCAGGATGAAGATAACTGTCATCAAGATAAAACCTAAAGCTACGGCCTGCAGTTCCTGGCTGCCTTCAAACCCAAAAGCAGCGGCGACCTGTAACCAGAAAATTATCCCGGCAACCAGACCGGCAAGGGGTACAATGTAGAGCATGAAAGCCAGGAATATGACCTGACGATCGTCTGATTCAACAAGGACTCGCTGACCTTCTTCAGCCTGGATCGGATTATGTGCTTCTATAGTCATGGTCCGTTTGCTGGCACTAATTATTCCACATTTTCCACATTCACCACAGATCAGATGTCGCTGCAAATTAACTGCCGCAGTTTCACCCCTGTTTTCAATAACCACACCGTATTGCTCCATAAGTTATCTCCTCCCGGGAAGTTAAAATTATCTTAGCACAACACGTCAGCAGTAACAAGTGGAGAATCAGTTAGGCCCCTGCCCCGGCATACCATTATTTTACAAATCGGGACAAGGGGACAGGTTCCTTGTCCCAGTTTGGCTCTGGTTTCTGGGACAAGGGGACAGGTTCCTTGTCCCATTTTGGCTCTGGTTTCTACCACCAACAGGGACAAAAATAATTTCCAGGCATTTTGATGGATCATTTTGCTATTACTCGGAAACATTGTTAAATAATGGTGGGACAAGGAACCTGTCCCCTTGTCCCAGCTTAATAATTTCCAGGGCATTTTGATGGAACAACTTGCTATTACATAGAAACAATGTTAAATAATGGTGGGACAAGGAACCTGTCCCCTTGTCCCAGTTAAAAGGGTGCTGGCCGGTTAAGGCAGCACCCTTTTTTATTTACGTTTTATTACTGCGGAAGTTTTTGCTTTAGGCAAATGCTTCCGGTATTTCTTTTAAGACGGCATAGTTAAAAACGGGGCCGTCTTTGCAGACATACATATTCCCTGCATTGCAGCGGCCGCACTTGCCTATACCGCATTTCATCCTGTTTTCCAGGGTGGTGTAAATCTGATCGTCTTCAAAGCCCAGCTTTTTAAGGTTTTCCAGAACAAAGCGGATCATGATCGGCGGGCCACAGGTGATCGCTATAGTATTCTCTGGGGAAGGATTTAGATCCAGAAGCATCTGTGGTACGAAGCCAACATTGTGCTCCCAGTCCTCTTCTTCCACGTCTATAGTCAGGTGGCAAGCCAGATCATCGCATTTGCTCATTTCTTCAAATTCACCCTTGAAGCAGAGATCGTTTGAGGTGCGGGCGCCGTAAATCATAGTCAACCCGTCGTACTTGTCCTGGTTGGCTTTGACATATTCAACAATCGGACGCAGGGGTGCCTGGCCGATACCGCCGCCAATGGTCAGGATTTTTTTGCCCTGCCATTCATCCACGGGAAAACTATTGCCGTAAGGGCCGCGGACCATCATTTTATCTCCAGGCTCCAGCTGGTGCAGGGCCCGGGTCACTTTACCCATAAGCATAACCGAAAAGCGCAGAAATTTGCCCTCTGTGGGAGAGCAGGATATTGAAATCATACTCTCACCGACACCAAGCACTCCAATCATGGCACACTGACCGGGCAGGTGACTCCATTCTTCACGGACTTCCTCATCATCGAAAACAACCTTGAAAGTTTTTATACAGCGATCACCGCCTGTTTCATACCAGGTTTCTTCCACGGTTGCCGGATAAGGGATATAAGGGTTAGTGTTGGTTTTCATAGTGCCTCTTTCACCTGCCTTATGGTTTCTATAATGTCGATATTGACAGGACAGAGGTTGGTGCAGCGGCCGCAGCCGACGCAGGCAATCACATCGAACTTATCGACATAGTAACCATATTTATGGTTAATGCGGTTCCTTGTGCGCTCCCTGCGGGTAGGCCGGGGATTATGGCCCGAAGTATGCATGGTGTATTCATCAAACATACAGGAATCCCACATGCGGCAGCGCCTGGCGTCAAAGCCTTCGGTCTCGTCCTGTATATCAAAACAGTGACAGGTCGGACAGAGGTATGTGCAGGTTCCGCAACCGAGACAGGAAGCTGAAACCTTCTGCCATAGAGGGTCTTCCCACAAACCGGGCAAACCTTCCGGCACGCCTTCTGTATCAACTTTTCGTTTTATTTTTTGCTCGGCATCGCCGACAACTTTTTCCTTTTCTTTGAGCTGAACGTCTCCGGCTTCTTCAAGAAGATCCTTGGTTTCAGCCAGCAGGGCTTCACCCTTTTCTGTAAACGCCTCAAGTAGATAGTTTTCACCCAGATCGACCATCAGCATATCCAGCCCCTCGGTTGAAGCAGGCCCTCCTCCGACCGAAGAACAGAAGCAGTTCATTCCGGGCTCTATACAGGCCAACCCAACCAGGGTAGTCAAATCCCGCCTTCTGACGAAGTAGGGATCGTCAATATCCCACTTAAACAACTTTTCCACGATAGCCATCGCCCGGGCGTCACAGGGTCTTAAGCCCAGGACTACTGTTTCCTGATCAAGCTGCGGTTCTTCTACCTGCTCGCTTCCACTCTGAAACTTAAGCATTGTTTCAGTCTGGGGAAAAAGCGCTCCTTTGGGCGGTACACGTGTATTGTTATAGTCGAGGGCAGGGGCTTCGCCTTCGGCTACCGCGGCAAAGCGCATCGCATCGCCATCTGCCTGCGGAGCCAAGACTTTTTTGCCGGCCAACATTTTGACAAATTCAGGCCACTTTTCTTTATTCAACAGCATCGCTGACATATCACCCACCTCTACAGTATGAAGTCCTCGGGATCATCAGGCTTAAAGCTGGCCTGGAACGGTTCAGCCTCGGGGTCGACACCCGCTTCAAAACCGTACTTGTCCCTTACTTCCCGGGCCAGTTTGCGATTTAACTTACCCAGGGGAATATTAGCCGGGCAGACCCGTTCGCACTCACCGCATTCGATACAGCGGCCGGCCAGATGAAAGGCCCTGGCTATATTGAAAGCTGTATTCTCGGAAAAGTTAACCGAGCGGTTTACCCAGGTCGGGTTAAGACGATCGAGGACACAGTCCTGGCAGTAACAAAGCGGACAAACATTGCGGCAGCTATAACAGCGAATACATTTTTCAAACTGTTCAGCCCAGTAATCTGCACGCTCATCGACATCTTTACCCTCAATTTCCTGCACGCCTTCATCTTCCGCCAACTCCCATGTTTCAACTTCTTGATCAAGCATAATGTCACTGATTATTGGGTTGGGATAACGGCACAGGCGGCACTTTTCAGCCAGTAGTTCATCCCTGGCGATTTTTGTTTCTTCCCCACCGTGTATAAGCAGAAAATCTTCTCCGTCCCATTTCATCTCCGCAAGGTCTTCAGTTTCCGGATATTTTTCAGCAAGTAAATCAGCATCTATAACTCCGGGGCAGGGACAGCCGATAACGACAACATCGTCACGTTCAATCCCTTTTTCAACCAGGAGCTGCACAACTGCCCTGCTGTCGCATCCTTTAACCATCAGGGCTACCTTGCGGTCATCGGGTTCCTCGCCACGCGGCACCGGAAGTTGCTCTGCCAGGGTCAGGTATGTAGCCAAATTGGCGGTACAGAGGGGTGAAAAGATCAGCTCTGCAGCGCCTGCAGCGTCTTCTATAAAACCGGGCGCAACCCGGTAACCATAAGTACCTTGTTTCCAGCCAACCAGGTACCTGACATCATCACGGGATACAACCTCCGCCGCGGTTTTGCGTAATTGTTCCAGATCCATCTTCATCTACCCCTCCTACCATTCAATCTTCCGACGCCTGAAGCCTTCAAAAGGTCCGGCTTCTTTAGCGTCTTCAACAGTTTTTTCCACTACTTCTTTCCACTTGTGTCCTTCGGAAGCCGAAACCCAGCTCATGTGAAACCTCTTCGGATCAACCCCGACAAATTCCATCAGATCTTTCAGCATGCCCAGGCGGCGCCGGGCATAGTAATTGCCTTCCATGTAGTGACAGTCTCCCGGATGACATCCGGAGACAAGAACACCATCTGCGCCCTGTTGAAGGGCATTCATAACATAGAGAGGATTAACCCGTCCGGAACACATTACCCTGATAATCTGGATATTTGAAGGATAGTTAACCCGGCTGGTCCCTGCCAGGTCGGCACCCGCATAGGAACACCAGTTACATAGAAACGCTACAACGTTCGGTTCGAAGTTTGCACTCATTTCATGACCCCCAATGCCGCAATCTGTGGTAGAATCTGGCTGTCGCGGAATGATTTCGGCTGAATTGAATCAGACAAACAGGCAGCCGAACATGAACCACAGCCTTTACAGAGGGCCTCATTGACCCGCGCTACTTCCACTTCGTTGCCAAAGCGGTTAACTGTGACCAATTCGATAGCAGTGTAGGGGCAAATATTAACGCAAAAACCGCAGCCCCGGCAGGTGGCCTCATTAACGATAGCAACCTGGGCATTAATTGTCACTTTACCCCTGGCCAGGGGTATCATCGCCGACGCGGCTGCCCCCTTTGCCTGGGCTACAGTATCAGGAATATCTTTCGGACCCTGGGCACAACCGGCTAAAAACACTCCATCGGTTGCTGTATCAACAGGTCGCAGCTTTGGATGCGCCTCAAGGAAGAAACGGTCCGGTGATTGGGAAAGACGCAGCAAATCCATTACCTCGCGCATATCAGCGCGCGGTTCTAAACCTACCCCTAATACCACCAGATCTACTTCATCCTCAAGCGGTCTTGAAGTCAGGGTGTCTTCAACCTTGACTACCAGTTTATTGCCCCGTTTAAAGATCTCAGAGGGATTGCCCCGGATATAGCGGACATTTTCGCGCCGGACCCGATCATAAAACTCCTCAAAGCCTTTACCAAAGGCCCTGACATCCATGTAATAGATCCTGATATTGGCATCAGGAAGTTTATCCCTGATCAGGTGAGCCTGCTTGGCAACATACATACAGCAAACCCTGGAGCAGTACTCGTTGCCTACACTCTCATCACGCGAGCCTACGCACTTAATTAGAGCAACCTCTTTTGGTTCGATTTCTTCTTCACCGTTAAATATCTTAATCTTTCCTTCAGTTGGTCCCGATGCAGAAACCAGGCGCTCCATTTCCATGCCTGTAATCACATTGGGGTAGTCATCATAACCATACTCAGGCTTGCGAGAAGCATCAAAGGGATCAAAACCGGTAGCCACGATAATGGCACCAACCTTGAACTCTACAAACTCGTCTTTCTGTTCAAAATCGATCGCCTCTGCTCCACATACCTCCTGGCATTTCGGGTTCTTGCCGCATTTGCCCTTGCTTAAAAAGAGGCAGTTTTCGGCATCGATAGTATACTTAGCCGGAACCGCCTGGGGAAAGGGCAGGTAGATAGCGGAGCGCTTGCCCAGACCCTGGTCAAATTCATTCGGGAACCGGTCCTTGACACGGCATTCCTTGGCGCAATCGCCACAGCCGGTACATTTGTTAAAATCTACGTAGCGTGCTTTTTTACGTACTTTTACATCAAAGTTGCCGACAAACCCGGTTACCTCTTCGACCTCAGAGTAACTAAGCAGCTCTATATTGGGGTGGCTGGCGGCGTCGACCATTTTAGGAGTCAGAATACAGGCCGAGCAATCGAGAGTGGGGAAGGTTTTGTCAAGTTGTGCCATCCTCCCACCCACCGAAGGAGTTTTTTCAACGAGATAAACCTTGAATCCCGCATCGGCAATATCTAATGCAGATTGAATACCGGCAATCCCGGCTCCTATTACCAGGGCAGCAGGTTCTGCATCTACTTCTTTTGTTTCAAGCGCTTCGAGCAGCCTGACTTTGGCAACAGAAGCGCCTACCAGCTTTTCTGCCTTGGCTGTACCTTCTTCCATCTCCTCATGAACCCAGGAACACTGTTCCCTGATATTGGCCATCTCGAGAAAATAAGGGTTTACACCCGCCTCCGAAATCGCCTTCCTGAAGGTTGGCTCGTGCATTCGAGGTGAGCAGGAAGCAACAACTATCCGGTTTAACCCCTGCTCCTCAATATCTTTCTTGATTAGAACCTGGCCAGGATCGGAACACATGTATGAATAGGTGCGAGCCACTTCCACATTAGGCAGTTTTTTTGCAAATTCTGCAACTGCATCTACATCAACTGTCGAAGAAATATTTATCCCGCAGTGACAGATATAGACGCCAACTTTTGGTTTTTCCGTCATCTGGTTTTTCATCCTCCCGCAAAGATTTGCCCTTGCCAAAAAACTGTCCTTATTTAAGCTCTTTAAGTTTTTCAGTTAGCTTGGGCAAAACTTTGAACATGTCATCAACAATGGCATAGTCGGCCACTGTGAAAATCGGGGCTTCGGGATCCTTATTAACCGCTACTATAGTCTTGGCCCCTTTCATTCCGGCCAGATGCTGGAAGGCTCCCGATATACCCAGTGCAATATAAAGTTTCGGCTTAACGGCTTTTCCGGATGTTCCAACCTGGCGGTCATGGGGAATCCAACCGGCATCTGTCGCCGCCCTGGAACCTGCCAGATCAGCCTTGATAGTTTCTGCCAGTGCTTCGATTTCGGGCAGGTTTTTATCTTCTTTGAGCCCGCGGCCAATGGCCACTAATATTTCGGACTGTGTAATATCAACATCTCCGACTTCTGCTTCAATATACTCAACAAATTTACGGTAAGGCACATCCTCTTTTAGTGGGGAATCCATCTTTTCCACTTCACCTGCTGCTGATGCTTCCGGCGCTTCAACCGCACCTTCCCTGAAGGTGACCAGGTAAGTGTCCGCTGGCTTAAAAGCTACTACGGCATTTACCTTGCCCGAGTAAAGCTGACGGGTTGCTTTCAGCACATCCCCTTCGTAATTCAGTTCAACTACGTCAGAAACCAGGGGCAGTTTTTTCTCCACGGCCAGAGCAGGCATAAAATCGACTCCCTGGGCAGTATGTCCGGTCATCAAGACTGCAGGCTTGAGATCGTCTATGATTGCGGACAGGGCCATTTGGTATTTTTCACCGTTAAAATTTTCAAAAGCGGGGTCATCAAGAACCATGACCTTATGACCGTATTCAGTCATTTTTTTAGCCATGTCGTCCAGGCTGCTACCAAGCAAGAGGACAACAACTTCTCCACCCATACCTTCAGCTACCCCGGGAGCTACTGCTAACATCTCAAATGAAACATCTCTTAACGCTCCCTGGCGGTGTTCTGCCAATACCAAGACGTTACCCATTATACCAGGCCTCCTTTATGCAGAATGGCTGCCAGTTTCTCAGCCTTTTCTTCCGGCTCGCCCTCAATGAATTCAGCAGTTGATTCCATTTCCGGAATATAGAGTTTTTCTAAAACCACCTGGGACGCATCTGCGTTGACCGATGCAGGATCTACTCCGATATCATCGAGGCTTACAACATTAAGTTCCTTCTTCTGGGCCTGGCGGATACCGCGAATCGGGGCATAGCGAGGCTCGTTTATACCGGTCTGAATAGTCAAAACCGCCGGTAGTTCCACTTCAACAACTTCCAGCAGTCCTCCTTCCAGCTCCCGGTGAACTTTAACTTTACCATCAAGGAGTTCGACCTTATTTACCATCGAAGCGTGTTTAACACCAAGCTCTTCAGCCAGTGCAACTCCGGTTGTCATATGCCAGTCATCGTTAGCCATACAACCGGTTAGCACAAGGTCAAATTCCTGGCCCTTGATCCCGCCGGCGAGCACCTTTGCCACCATCAGGGGATCATAATCAGCCATTCTATCATCCTCGATACGTGTTGCCTTGTCGCATCCTTTGGCCATAGCCATACGGATCATAACTTCAGATTTCTTCGGCCCGATTGAAAGAACGGTTACTTCACCGCCCTGCGCTTCTTTTATAAGCACCGATTCCTCAACAGCATAATTATCGGCATCATTGATGTCGAATGAAAAACGGCTGTCATCTACTGTAAGGCCGTCGGGATTAAGCTTTACTTCCGCTTCGGAAGTATCGGGCACATACTTAATACAAACAAAAGTTTTCAATGTTCATGCCACCTCCTACCATAATATAAACTTACTCAGGATTCCATTAATTCACCGAGAAGCTCCATGATTTCAGCTACGCGCATTTCTTCCTCAAAACCAAGGCCTTTCATAGCATCCTCAAGAGTTAGGACACAGAACGGACAGGCTACAGCTACGATATCGGCATCCAGCTCTTTTGCATCTTTAATCCGCGTATCAGCCAAACGTTCTTTCTTCGATTCCGATTCGACCCACATCTTACCGCCGCCGCCCTCACAGCAAAGGCTGCGCTCGCGACAGCGATTAAACTCAACCAGTTCTGCACCCGGAATGCTTTTTAAAAGTTCCCGCGGCTCGTCATAGATATCCGCCTGCTTGCCAAGATAGCAGGGATCGTGGTATACAATTTTTTTCGGCAGTTCACCCTTCCAGCTCAGTTTGCCTTCATTTAGCAATTCAACTAAAAGCTGGGTATAATGAACAACGGGCACTTTTAGATCAGGATAGTGGGTTTTATAGGTGGTATAGCAGTGTGGCGAAAGAGTTACTATCCGTTTTGCCTGAAACTCATTGAGGTATTCGGTATTATCTTCGACCTGCATTTCAAATAGCCCCTCTTCACCGAGAGTGAATACTTCACTGCCACAGCAGGATTC
>SKZS01000108.1 GCA_007127255.1 Syntrophomonadaceae bacterium
CGGCACAGGCTTTTAATACTTGATCGCCTGTATCGTGATCCATGCTATCATTGATCAGTTTCAGGCCATCCAAGTCCATGGATATAATCGATATGGGATGCTTGCCGTCTTTTTCCAGGCGCGAAAGTTCAGATTCAAAAAATGCCCGGTTGGGCAAGCCCGTTAATTGGTCATGCCGGCTTAAGTAGTGCAGCTGTTCTTCATAACGTTTCAGATCGGTCATATCAATGATTACACCATCAATGTGGCTTACCGGGCCCGCCGGGCTATCTTTATTGTGAATTGCACGCCCACTTTCCCGGAACCACCTGATACTGCCATCAGCTGTAATTATTCTGTAGCGAACATGATAGGGATGTTCTTTTAACTGATGCCCGATAATAGTATTATAGACATGCTCCCGGTCATCGGGATGCATAATGCTGCTGTATGATCTTACCTGGTTATTAATAAAATCTGATGCCTTATAGCCGGTCAGCTCTTCCACCTCTCCGCTGATATGTTTCATCGTCTTTTCTGTATCGAGCTCGCAGCTAAAAATTATACCCGGGATATTCGATACCAGCATCTTGTATTTTTCTACACTCTTCTGGAAATTTTGTTCAGCCTGAATACGGGCACCAGCGCTGTAGACCTGGGAAACAATAGTTTCCAGTGCTACCAGGGAGCTTTTAGGAATTTTACTGAACGTGTGCGAAGCAACATTAAGGGCAGCAATAGTTTTTTCTTCAACCCTTATCGGCAGAACCGCAAAAGCTTTCAGCCCCTCTCTAGCAATAACATCGTCACAATTTAAATCTTCTTCAATATTGCCATAAGAAGACTCTCCATCCTTAACCAGCTTCGCAATTGGTGAGTCAGGGGTGTAATAGTTGCAATTATGGTAATAATAAGCAGGCAGCCCTTGATGGCAGCTCAATTCCAGGGTTCCGGTATCGGGATCAACCAGGTATACTCCTCCGCTGTCCATTATAGAGCTGTCAATAGCCGCAGCCAGGCAGTAATTTAAAGCCTGCCTGAGGTTAGAAGCGCCGGCCAGCCGAACTCCCAGGTTTCTCTGAATGACAAGCTGATCTTCAGCCTGCTTTTGCTCACTGATATCACGGGCGTTAATCAACACTTTATCCGGCTCGTAATCTTCGAGAAGCATCTGCTTGATGTTATGCTCAATCCATTTGAAACTACCGTCTTTGCAAATCAACCGCATCAACAGGGTGGCCCCTGCGGTTCTGCTTTCGACACTTTCAAGGAAAAGCCGGGCCATTTTATTTTTTTCGGCAGGATGAATTATGTCAAAAGCGCTTTCGCCGATCAGCTCCTGCGGCTCATACCCCAGGCTGTCTAAGTACGGATGGTTGCAGTAGAGATAATACCCTTCTAAGTCAAGAAGGGCAATCAAATCAAAGGCATTCTCACTTATCGACCGGAATATTTCTTCCTTTTTATAGATCTCTTTACCGGCATCTAATCGCCCTATAACCCCGGAAATAATGCCGGTCACCTCTTTTAAAAAAGCAAGCTGCTCATATTTCCATACTCTTTTCCCTGCCGGCAGGTCAAAACCAAAAAACCCTTTCATTTCACCTTCAATGGTCAGGGCAATCAGAATAATAGATGATATATCGTTATCTAAAAAGAATTTTTTTTCCTGTGCAGCGCTGGAAGGCATTTCTGTGACATCAGGGATATACAGATATTCGTCCTGCCGAACCCGCTTCATCAGCCACTGAAAATCGCCTACAGGCAAATTCTGCATTCGCTCTTTTTGAGACTTTACACCGTCACCACACCATTCATGTGTATTGCTCTTAGATTTTCCATCCTCAGATAGCTGAAATATGTAACTGCGCTCAACCTCAAAAAATTCACCGCACAGTCTTAGAGCTTTTAATATAGCCTGATCCATCCGGGTGTCATTCGCACTGATGAAGGTATTGGATATCTCGGCTACAGTTTTCTCAAACTGCCACTGATATTCAATATAGGCGAGGGATCTATAACCGCTTCTTATTTGACCATTCAACTTACTCTCCATCTTAGTAAACCTCCTGAGCAGGGCAGGGGGCACATTATGATGGCATTAATTCTTGATGTTTAGACCTGCAACTTGGTACAATTCTTCATCTCCACCTTCACGGTCGATTATAGCCTGGTAGCCATATGTAAACTCTACCATTTTATCAGCCATGCAAATCGGTGCTTCAAAACGCGGGGCCGGGGCTATGGCATTACCGGGTTATGGTTCTTCCTGAAACAATATGGCTCTATTTCACTTTTGAAAACAAATACCCCGCCAGCATAGCAAGCAGGGCACCTGTTACTGTTACCCAAAACTGGCAGCTGGCAAGCTTTGCACAATCATATCAGTGCTTTAGCCCCTGTAGCTTTGCGTCACCATCTTCCGATGGTTTTGCCTTTTCAGTTTTTAAGCAACAATATTGTATGGCAAATGCAAATAAAAGTCAAGCTTTTTTAAATTTTTCGAGAAAACAGGAAATGTCCAGGTCTCTTACAATTAAAGCTTTCTTGCCAAATACCGGGCCGGAAAAATGTTTTTATTTGAGCATGCTCCCGTTGCTATGAATTTCTATAAAAATAGCAGGAATAAGTTGTTTACTCGGTCAGCTCGGGAAGCTTTAGCAGCATCTCTACCAGGTGCGGATCAAACTGCTGGCCGGCACAAGCAAGCAGTTCCTTTTTGGCATCATCAATGCTCATAGCCGGTTTATAAGGGCGTTCGCTTGTCA
>SKZS01000159.1 GCA_007127255.1 Syntrophomonadaceae bacterium
CCAAGGGGACGGTTCCATCGTCTGCCCTTCGGACCTCCGCTTCGCTTCGGTGACGCTCGAACCGTCCCCATAGGCACGGCTTATCATTAACCAAGGTGTTATCGGGCTGAGCAGTTACCTTAATTTTACTCATAGCCTTTAAATTAAGGTTTTTTACGGTTGTGGTTTTAACCGCCGAAGAACTCTGATATAATGCTTTATAGATATAATTTCGTTATTATTACAGCTCTCATAAAAAAGAGCTGCGGGTATATATGCATTAAACGAAGACTTTTTTTTCGTACAAAAACAGGGGGTGTTTATTGTGCATTTAGAAAAGGTAATAATTGGTGTTCCCTGCGAAATAATGCCGGGTGAGAAAAGAGTAGCTGTCATTCCCGATACAATTGAAAAGATGGTTGCCTCGGGAGCACGGGTTCTGATCGAGTCAGGAGCAGGTGAAGGAGCTTACATTGGTGATGAAAAATATATTGAAAAGGGAGCAGAATTATTATCCGATGTTCGCGAAATATACAGCCAGGCTAACATCATATTAAAAGTTAAGGAACCTCGCTACCATGAAGGCCTGGAAAAGCATGAAGCTGAACTGTTCCCGGAAAACAGTGTTTTGATCAGCTTCCTGCACCCGGCTCATTCTGTAAACCATGAAGGTTTAAAAATCCTGGCAAGAAGGGGAATTACCAGCTTTACCCTGGACGGGATTCCGAGAATTTCAAGAGCTCAGCAAATGGACGCTTTAACATCAATGAGCACTGTTGCCGGATACAAAGCTGTTATTTTTGCCGCCAACCACCTGGGCCGCTTTATTCCGATGATGCCTACTTCTTTCGGAATTATCAATCCTGCTCAATTTCTGGTAGTCGGTACTGGAGTAGCCGGCCTGCAGTCCATAGCTACTGCCAAGAGGCTTGGCGCAAAAGTAAAAACAATAGATATTCGTCCTGAAGCCAATGAACAGGCCCGCAGTCTTGGAGCCGAAAACATCGAATTTGATGTGCCGCAGGATTTGGCTGTTGGTGAAGGAGGCTACGCCCGCAGACTTCCTGATGAATGGTACGAACGTGAGCGAAAACTGCTTAATCCACATATAGAGCAAAGCGATGCCATAATTCTAACCGCTTTAATCCCCGGTGAAGTTGCCCCCACTATTATCGATGAAAACATGATTACCAGAATGAAAAAGGGTTCCGTTATTATCGATGTTGCAGTTGATCAGGGTGGAAATTGCTCCTTGACCCGCTGCGGCGAAGAATATCAATATAAAGGTGTCACTATAAGCGGTATAATGAACGTCCCCGCCACTCTTCCTGTAGATGCCACCAATATGTTTGCCCATAGCTTGAATAACTTTTTTGCATACGTAGTTAAGGATAACACAGTAAATACTGACACCAGTGATGAGATTATCCAATCGACCATGGTTACCCATAAAGGCAGTATAGTCCATCAGGGTACTCTTCAAGCCATGGAAATGGAATAAACCAAAGTTAACAATAAGGCCGTTATTTTGGAATAAGGTTTTTGAACGGCCTGTAAACCAGTTGCTACTCAAAGGAGTTGACAAATCAATGCTGTATGCCATGTTTATTACCCTTATCGCCGCAGCCATATTAGGCTACAGGGTAATTTCTGCCGTACCGCCACTTCTGCATACCCCCCTGATGTCGGGAATGAATGCCCTCTCGGGTATAACTGTAATAGGGGCCCTGGCCGTTTTTGCAACAGCTCCCAAAGGAGCTGAAAGCTGGGCTGCTGCAGCCCTGATCCTGGCCACAATAAATGTTGTAGGAGGCTTCTGGGTTACCGAACGAATGCTGCGCATGTTCAAAGGCAAGAAGCGAGAAAGTGAGGTACAGGAAATACCATGGCAGTAACAATAATTTTAGCTGTATTAATTGTTGCCGGTTTCCTGGTGGGGATTCGACTGATGCAGACCCCCCACACTGCTCTATGGGGTAACCGTCTTGGAGCGCTCTCAATGTTAATCGCCATCACCTGGACCTTTGTTGCCACCGGGCAGGGGATATCTTCTACCGCCCTAATATATCTAGCAATCGGCGCCTTTATAGGGCTAATCCTGGGCCAGTCGGTAAAAATGATCCACATGCCCCAGACTGTTGCCCTTCTTAATGGATTTGGTGGAGCAGCGTCAGCCCTCGTAGTCTGGGCAGCTGTCGTAACTATCGGTCAAGGAACAGAAATACTTTTTTGGGGCACATCGGGCCTGGCCATGGGGATAGGAGTTTTAACTTTCAGCGGCAGTATAATTGCTGTATTAAAACTGCAAGGTCTCGCTTTTCGCAAACCAATTCAGATCAAAGGCCATGGACATATTTTACGAGCAGCTATTTTATTGGCTGCACTTCTGATCATTATAAATACCGGCTTTTCAGGTATTTATTTTAGCCAATTAATGCCTTTTGTAGCCTTGCTGGCACTTTTTGGGGGATTTTTCATGACCCTGCGGATCGGCGGAGCAGATATGCCTATTGTTATCTCCCTGCTTAACTCTTTTTCCGGTATTGCAGCCGCGGTTGCAGGGCTTGCTGTAGAAAACATCATTCTTTCCGGAACGGGAGCCCTGGTCGGCGTTGCCGGGCTAATTCTGACCCGGATAATGTGCCGGGCTATGAACCGCAGCTTATTTTCAGTTTTAGCAGGCTTTACTCCCGGTGCTGAAGAGAAAACAAAAACGGTTCAAGAAACAGAAGAAGCTGTTTTGCAGCCAGTTCTCTCATCTCCTTCA
>SKZS01000127.1 GCA_007127255.1 Syntrophomonadaceae bacterium
CGGGTAGTTTTCTTTCCCTTTCAAGAATTTGCTCCCTCGCTTCATGTCCTATTACCGCCTGAAAATCACGTACCATAGCCGGGTATGGATGGGGGCCTACAACTGAGCCGATAATATAGTGAGTATTTTCCACGTTGGAAACCCAGTCACGCAGAGCTTCGTTAGTAGCATCTTTCAGGGTTCTGCTGCCTGAAGTAACCGGAATTACCCGGGCGCCGAGCAGATTCATCCGAAAAACATTTAACTCCTGGCGTTTCATGTCTTCTTCACCCATGTATATTTCACAATCGAGGCCGAACATGGTTGCTACGGTTGCAGTAGCCACACCGTGCTGGCCGGCGCCGGTTTCTGCTATAATCCTGCTTTTTCCCAGCCTTTTAGCCACCAGCACCTGGCCCAGGGTATTGTTTATCTTATGGGCACCGGTATGGTTAAGATCTTCTCTTTTTAAATAGATTTTAGCTCCGCCCAATTTAGCAGTTAATCGAGAGGCATAATAGAGTGGTGTTGGGCGTCCGCTATACTGCTCCAGGTAATACTTAAGTTCCTGGGAAAAAAGAGGGTCATTTTTACACAGTTTATATCCTTCTTCCAGTTCAAGCAGGGCAGTCATCAACGTTTCCGGAACAAAGCGACCACCGAAAGACCCAAAATATCCCCTGCTGTCAGGCAAGCTTTCCATTTTCCCACCTCCGTACTGTCTGAACAAAATTTTTTATTAAGCCATGGTCTTTTTGACCGTCTATCTCTAAGCCTGAACTTGCATCTATGCCATAAGGCTTAAGTTTTTGCAGCGCTTCTGTAACATTGTGGGCAGTAATACCTCCGGCGACAATAAACTGAAATCCCAACATCTGTTCAGCATAGTCAGCGTTCATTTGATCCCAATCCCAGGTGCTGCCTGTACCACCGGCCTGACCGGGCTGAAAAGAATCAAGCAGGCAGGCCCGTATCTTGCCCCGGTAGGCTTCAATATTTTTAAGGTCACCGGCTGAAGCAATCCGGAAAGACTTGACTGCTTTACCGGGAAACAGGCTGCAATAGTGCGGGCTTTCCTGGCCGTGAAATTGAAGCAGGTCCAGGCCGAGGCAGCTTTCTATTTCTGCTACATCTTGATACGGCATATCGACAAAGACACCTGCTTTTTCTATCTCAGGTGGAAGCACCGCAATGATTCCAGCTGCCGTCTCTACAGATATTCTTCTTCTACTTTCGGCAAAAACAAAGCCGACTGCATCAGCGCCTGCTTCAGCACAGCTAAGAGCAGCTTCAACGGTTTTTATGCCACATATTTTAATCCAGATGCCCATGAACCATTTTCCTTTCCTTATGACCCAACAGCTCTTTAAGCTTGCCGGCGGGATCAGCAGCCCGCACCAGGGTTTCGCCTACTAGGACAGCTCTTACTGCGGCTTGCTCCAGCAGCAGAATATCTTCGCGGGTGGCAATCCCGCTTTCACTGACAAGGAAAACATCTTTTGGCATCGCCCCTGCCAGCTCCAGTGTAGTTGCAAGGTTAACCTGGAAAGTTTTAAGGTTGCGGTTATTGACCCCGATCATTCCGGCTCCGGCTTTCAAAGCACGATTCAATTCATCACGGTCATGAACCTCGACCAGGATATCCATGCCAAGGATACGGGAAAGCCTGAGCAGACGCCCGAGAGTTTCATCATCCAAAATCGATACAATCAGCAGTACTGCATCAGCTCCCAGGGCTCTGGACTCGAATACCTGGTATTCATTGACGATAAAATCTTTGCGCAGAACTGGCAAAGCTGCTGCTTTTTTAGCCAGGGATATATATTCCCCTTTTCCGTTAAAGTAACGCTCTTCAGTTATTACCGATATTGCCTTTGCCCCGCCTTCGTTGTAGGCATTCGCCAACACTTCTGGATCGAAATCTGAACAGAGCGGCCCTTTAACAGGTGAAGCACGTTTAATCTCAGCAATTACCGCTATTCCCCCATTATTGCTTAATTGCAACCTGAATCTTTTTGGAGGTTCGACCCCAACCAGCTTATCGATTAAGACATTGAGCGGCAGTTCCTTTTCCTTTCTGGCAACCTCTTCTTTTTTGTGCTGTACTATTTGATCTAAAATCATCTTTTCAGGCGGATGAAAAGAGGTTTTCCGCCCCCACCTCCTCTCCGACGGCTTCAATTGTATACTGGCGAAAATGTTTAAATTTGTGCAATGCATCGCCCGAGTTGATTGCTTCCCGGGCCTTATTGATTCCTTCTTTAATGCTGTTCACCTTGCCGGCGATATATAAAGCGGCTGCTGCATTAAGAACCACGATGTCCTGTTTCGGCCCAACTTTTCCTTCCAGTATATTAAGGGCTATCTCGGCGTTTATGCGGCTTTCGCCGCCGCGCAGATCAGCGATTGAGGCCCTTTTCAGACCAAACATCTCCGGCGTAATTTCATAAGTTGTTACATTGCTATTATTGACCTCTGTGATCCTGGTTTTCCCCAGGGTGGAGATTTCATCCAGGCCTCCTTCTCCGTGAACCACCAGGGCCGCGTTTACGCCCAGTTTTTTCAGGACCCTGCCGAGTGTTTCTGTCAGCCCGGGTTTGTATACGCCCATAAGCTGATATTCAGCTCCGGCAGGATTGCCAAGAGGCCCCAGCAGATTAAAGACTGTCCTGATCCCAATTTCTTTCCTCGCTCGCACGGCATGTTTCATTGCTGCATGAAAAACCGGGGCAAAAAGAAAGCCTATTCCCGTTTTTTCTACAGC